>JANLYC010000441.1:0-13444 GCA_031365435.1 Nocardioidaceae bacterium | reverse complement strand
CGCATGCTCAAAGGGTCGGTCCGCCACGAACTACCCCGGGCGGCAGCCGACGCTCGCCTGCTCGTGCTCGGTCGTACCCCGCTGAGCGGCCTCGAGCGGTGGGCTGCCGGGTCAGTGGGGATCTCGGTGATCGCGCAGTCGACGGTCCCCGTGGTCTCCGTGCCGGGCTCGTGGGTCGAGACCGAGGGCACCGGCGTCGTCGCAGCCGTCAGCGACGAACCGTCCGCGACGCTCGTGCTCCGGACCGCCTTCGAACAAGCTCGTGCCACCGGCACCCGGGTCATCGCGATCCGGGCAGTCGACTCCTTCGGCGCCTGGTCCGACGATTTCCCCGTCCCTCGGGATGTCGCCGAGCGGACGCGGGCGGACGCGGAGCGGGAGTTCGCCGCAGAAATCGGGCGCTGGTCCCAGGAGTTCCCGGACGTCCAGGTCGAGCTGCGCGTCGTCTCGGGGAGTCCTCCTGAGGCACTGCTGCCCGCAGCCGCCGACTCGCAGCTGGTCGTGGTCGCGAGCCGTCGGCCGGGAGAGGTGATCCACCCCCGGCTCGGCTCCACGGCCCGCAATCTCCTCGCCCACGCGCCATGTCCCGTGCTGATCGTGCCGGCCGGGCGCCCGCATCTGCCGCCCCGGATGTCGGTCCTGGCGAGAACCGCCCACCCACCGAAGCGGTCGCTCAGTCGTACTGACCCGGTCCCCGCGGCCCCGCAGACCTGACAGCCCGCACGACCGAAGGAGAGCAGTGATGAGCCGACTGAACGAGATCCGGGCAAGCGGCAGGATCGAGGAGCTGAGCCGCCCCGAGTGCATGGAGCTGCTGCATGCCAAGTCAGTGGGTCGCGTCGGGTTCGTCGGTCCGGACGGTCCGCTGGTGCTGCCGGTGAACTATGTGATGGACGGTGAGACCGTGCTGTTCCGCACGTCCCCGTACAACGTGATGGGTGCGTCGCTACGGCAAGCCCCCACCGCCTTCGAGGTCGACGACTTGGACGACTACCTTCAGTCCGGCTGGAGCGTGCTGATCCAGGGAACCGCGGCTTTCGTCGTGGACGACGAGGAGGCCGGGATCAGCCATGAACGGCTCACCAGGCCCGAACCCTGGGCCGCCGGCAGCCGGACGCTGTACATCCGCGTCACCCCGCGGGCCATCAGTGGGCGACGACTCTATCCAGCGTGACAGCGCAGCCGACTTCTTCGGGCTGGTGGTGGCGCGTTACTGCTGCGCCGCCGCGGCGTCGATCAGCGTGGTGAGGGTGACCTTGGGGTCCTCGGAGTTGCTGAAGGTGACCTGCTTGCCGTCGACGAAGTAGGTCGGCGTGCCGGTGATCCCCGCCTTCGAAGCGTCGTCAGTCACCCTGGCTACCCAGCCGTCATACGTCCCCGCGCGCTGGCAGTTCACGACGGCCTGCTTGCTGGCTCCGGCCTTGGCTGCGAGGTCCGCCAGCTGGCCGTCGGTGAGCCCGGCAGACCCCTCCGCCGGCTGACTGGCGAACAGCAGGTCGTGCAGTGCGGTGAAGACCGCGGGACCGCCGCTGTCGAGCGCGCACGCCGCGGTCGCCAGCGCGCGCGAGCTGTAGTTCGTCGTCGACGCACGGTCGAGGAAGGCGACCGTGCGGTACTCGAGCTGGATCCGTCCGTCCGAGACGTCCTTGGCGAGCGTCGGGCCGACGGCTTCCTCGAACGCCTTGCAGGTCGGGCACTGGAAGTCCTCGTAGACCACGACCTGGACCGGAGCCGTCTTTCCGTCTCGTAGAACGCCGTTGTCGGACGTGACCCCGGCCGGCGCCTTTCCCGACGTCGGCCCGGTACGGCTCGACTGGACGGCGATTCCGATGCCGACGACGGCGGCGATCACCGCGACGACCACGGTCCCGACGATGAGAGTACGGCGTCGACGTTCCGCGGTCGCCTGCTGCGCTTGCATGGCGCGAACACGTTCCGTTGCCTTGCGGTCCTTCTTAGTCGCCACTGGCCACTCCTGACTCGCTGCTGGGACCCAACAACCAACCGTCCAGGCTGAGCCGGGTGTGCGGCCACCGCACGAGAAGCAGCGACCCGGCCAGCAGGCCGAGATCGCGGGCGATCTCCCAGGGATACTTGCCGGTCGCATCGGCGTCGAAGCCGCCGCCGCCGAAGCAGCCGCAGTCGATCCGCAGTCCTCGTGCCCAGGCGGAGCCGATGCCGATGATGAAGAGCACGAACAGGACAGCCGAGACGCTCGCGGCGATCCTGGCGCCGAGGCCGGTCACGAGGAGCAGCCCGACAGCAATCTCGAGAAACGGCAGCCCGTAGCCGACGGCATGCACCATCGCCTCCGGCAGGAGCTGGTAGGCGCGGACGGCGCGGACGCTCTCGGCCGGGTCGGGCAGCTTGATGACGCCGGCGACGATCCAGACGCCGCCGACCACCAGTCGAACGATCACGCCGAGCCATGCCAACCAGCGACCTGAGGCCTGCTGCATAGCTGCTCCTGGCGGTGGGGGTCGCGACCCGTCAGATGAGGCCCGCGAAGTCAAGGAGGTCAACGTGATCACCGTACGCGAGGTTCCCTCGAGGGCGGCTGACCCAGCCAGCTGCTACCCACCGTTGTCGCACGCGATGGCCGAGGTGTCGTCCTCGCGGATCTTGGCAAACAGGGTCTTGGCCTTCGCCCCGTCCCACAGCACGGACGAGCCGGCCGACGTCGATGCGCCGAGGCTGCTGAAGGGGACGACGCAGCGCTTGGCATCGCCGCTGTGCGCCATGGCCCAGGCGAACTTCGCCAGACCGAGTGGCCCGACGTTGTCTCCGATCCGGACGGATTCCGAAGCGGCCTTGTTGACGGCGAAGTATCGCCACGGCAGCACGATCGTCGACCACGAGGCCGCCTTCTTGCCTACCTGGGTGATCACCTCGCGCTGGTGCTCGGTACGCGTGATGTCGCCAAGGGGGAAGGCGCGGGATCGCGAATAGCTCAAGGCGGTGTGCCCGTCGACCTCCTGACAACCCCGGCGCATCCTGAGGTGCCCAGCCTTCGGGTCGTTGACGGCGGTCTTGGGACACACTTCGATGCCGCCGACGGCATCGACGATGTCGACGAACCCGGTGAAGCCGATCTCGATGTAGTCGTCGATACGCACGTCCGTCGCCTGCTCGACGGTCTGGACGAGCAGCTTGGGCCCACCGAACGCGTACGCGGCGTTGATCTTGTTCTTCCCGTGGCCGGGGATGTCGACGAAGGAGTCGCGGGGGATGGAGAGCAGCAGGTTGGGCCCACCGCTGTCGGGCACGTGCAGCATGAGAATGGTGTCGGTCCGCTGCCCGGCCGCGCTCCCGGTACCGAGGTCGCCCTTCTGTTGCTTGGTCAGGCCCTGTCGACTGTCGGAGCCCACCAGCAGAAAAGTGGTTCCGCCGCTGTCAGCGGGACGGTTGCCACCAGGCTCGGCGGCGACCTTCTCGATTCTCGACCAGGCCCAGATCGGCACGAGCACGAGGAACAGGATCCAGACCAGGACGAGGGCCAGGACCCCCCGCACCCACCACTTCCGCTTGCCCCAGCCGCGTCGCGGTCTCTTGCCGGTCGGTGCGGTCTGCGGTGGCTTGGGTGGTCGGCCCGAGCGCACCGGCTCGGACGGTGTCGCGAACCGCGGCTGGTCGGCGGGTCGCCGGGGCGGGGCGTCGTAGGTGCCGCCGAACGATCGCGGTGGGGCAGGGGTGTCCGCGGGAGGAGGGCTGGTCGGCCCGGGCCCGTTGGCGGCGCCGGACCGTGGGGTGGTGGGGTCTGGGCGGTGCGCGTCGAGGATCGCGGTGTGCTCGGGGGCGCTACCCGAGGCGGCGGGGCGGTTCCCAGCTGCTGGATCGTCGGACGGGCGGGCCTGCTGCGGGCTGGAATGCGGACCGTCGGGTGCATCCGGTGCTGGTCCCTTGGTGCCGTAGAGCCAGCCGTAGGTCGGCTCCTCGGGGTCCTGGGTGTCGGGCATGGTGACCAAGGCTACCGGCCCGACCTGAGTCGGCCGACGACAGCGGGGCGACACCCATCGGGGCGACCCTGGCGCTTGCTCACAGCCGTGGACCGCTGATTTTGCCTGAGGAGTTTCCGGCGGGTCGTGACGGATGTGACGGATGTGACTGGTGATACTAGTGCGCGTGTCCGCCGTCCTTCCCCCGGTGTCCGCGCGGCCGATGTCCGCGCGCAACGCTGCGGCCGCCGCCTCCCGCGTTCGCTTCCGGCGTGCGCTGACCCTTGTCGCCATGACGGTCGTCGCCCCGGGCTCAGCGCAACTGGTCGCCGGCAACAAGCGCGTCGGCCGGATCGCGTTACGAGCGACCGCTGCGGCCGTCGCGTTCCTGGGGCTGCTGGTGCTGCTCGGGCTGTTGTGGAAGGGCGAGCTCATCTCGTTGTTCCTGGGTCCCGGCTTCCTGCTGGTCTTGCGCATCGGGCTGATCGCGTACGCCGTCGGATGGGCCTACCTCCTCGTCGACGCCTGGCGGATCAGTGAACCGCTCGAGCTCACCCGGGGGCATCGCCTGGCCATGACCGCGCTGAACGGCTCCCTCTGCTTCACGTTGTCGGGAGCGCTGTTGTTCGCCAGCCACCTGGTCGCCGTACAACGCGACTTCATCAGCACCGTTTTCGGGGGGGACCAGGTCACCTCCGCCGAGCACGGCCGTTACAACATCTTGCTGCTCGGAGGTGACGCCGGTCCCCGCCGGGTCGGGATCCGGCCGGACAGCATCACGGTCGCCAGCATCGACCAGGAGACCGGCCGGACGGTGCTGTTCGGCCTGCCGCGCAACCTGGAGAACGTGCCGTTCCCCGTCGGCACGGCCATGCACCGACAGTTCCCCAAGGGGTTTCGCTGTGACGGCTGCTACCTCAACGGCGTCAACACGTGGGCCAACGAGCACCCCGACCTGTTTCCGCACGACAAGACCCCAGGCATCACCGCGACCACGCAAGCGGTCGAGCAGATCACCGGCCTGTCGATCAACTACTACGCGCTGATCGACCTCAAGGGCTTCCAGGACCTCGTCGACGCGGTCGGTGGGGTGACGGTCAACGTCCAGGAACGCACTCCGATCGGCGGTGTCGGCGGACCCGTCACCGGCTGGATCCCGGCCGGCCGGCAGCATCTCGACGGCTACCAGACCTTGTGGTACTCCCGCAGCCGGGCGGCCTCGGACGACTACTCGCGGATGGCCCGGCAGAAGTGCGTCATGAACGCGATGCTGCACCAGCTCAGTCCCACCAAGGTATTGACGAACTTCGGCGCGATCGCCCGGGCCGGCAAGCAGATCATCTCGACGTCGATCCCGGCCAGTGAGCTCGACACGTTCGTGAACCTGTCGATGAAGACCAAGGACCTCCCGGTGGCCTCGGTATCCTTCGTCCCACCGAAGATCGACACCGGCGACCCCGACTACCGTCTCATCCGGTCGATGGTGACGAAGGCCATCGCCTCGTCACAGGCCAAGGACGACCCCGCGCAGTCCGCGACGGGTACGAAGGACAACACGAAGAAGAAGCGTCCTCCCGCGCGCGACGCCAACGACAGCGGGAACCTCGCCGACGCCTGCTGAGCCGATAGCGCTCAGCGGGCACGAGCGCGGCATACGTCCTGCCCTACGATGAGACGCCGGCCGGCGGGGTTTACGCCGGGCGGGACGCGAGAAAGGTCGTAGTGGCAGAGCAAGGCGCGGCACCACGGTGCATCGCGGTCGTGGTGACCTGGAACCGGCGTGAGCTCCTTGCCGAGTCGCTGCGCGCGATCGCCGGGCAGAGTACGCCGCCGCAGGCTGTCGTCGTCGTCGACAACGCCTCCGACGACGGAACCGCCGCGATGCTGCGCACTGATTTCCCTGACGTCGACGTGGTCACGGCCCGGAGCAACACCGGAGGTGCTGGGGGCTTCGCCCTCGGACTCGACCGCGCGCTCGCGTCCGGCGCCGACACCCTGTGGTTGATGGACGACGACACGGTCCCCGAACCGACGGCCCTCGAGGAGCTCAGCCGTGCTCGGGTCCGGTATGGCAGCCCCGCACCGGCCGTCGTCGCCTCGCGGGTCGTCTGGAGCGACGGTCGGGACCACCCGATGAACACCCCACGCGCCAAACCAGGCATGCGGGCGGACGAACGCGAGGCCGCGGCCCGCGTCGGCTGCGTCCCGATCCGCTCGGCTTCGTTCGTCTCGATCCTGGTCGACGCGGCGGGCGTGCGCGAACGCGGGCTGCCGGTGGCTGACTACTTCCTCTGGAACGACGACTTCGAGTTCACCACGCGGCTCATCCGCGGTCGACGCGGTCTCTTCTGCCCGCGGTCGGTGGTCGTTCACAAGACGAAGGCGTTCGCCGGCATCGACGTGGACCCCGGCGACCGGTTCTTCTACGAGGTTCGCAACAAGGTGTGGCTGTTCAGTCGGTCCCGTGGCCTCAACCCGGCCGAGAAGGTCCTGTACGCCGCCGCAACCCTGCGCCGCTGGGCCGGCACCATCGCCCGCTCGTCCGACCGTGGCCGGCTGGCGCGTGGCCTCGGCAGGGGACTGCGTACCGGTCTGCTGACGCGGCCGAGCCCGACCGCGCAGGTCATGGCCGCGGCGCGCTCGGACGAGGTGTCCGGAGACGCGGATGGGTGAGCAGTCGGGTGAGCAGTTCAGCCTGCTCATGAGCGTCTACGGCGGCGACGACCCGGACTACCTGGCGGCCGCGTTCCGGTCGGTGGTGCACGACCAGACCCGGCGGCCGGACGACGTGGTGCTCGTGCAGGACGGCCCCGTCCCGCCGGCGCTCGACGAGATGATCACCGGCCTGATCCACGCGTCCCCGGTCCCCACCTCCCTGCTGGCCCTCGACTCCAACGTCGGTCTCGGGCTCGCGCTCGACCAGGGCATGGCGGCCTGTGCCCACGACATCGTCGCCCGGATGGACGCCGACGACATCGCGCTGCCACAGCGGTTCGCGATCCAGGTACCGCTCGTCGAGGGCGGGGTCGACCTGGTCGGCTCGGCGTTGCTGGAGTTCGGGAGCGGTCCGGACGACATCGTCGGTCGGCGTACGCCGCCGATCGACCCTGCTGAGATCGTGCGGTACGCGCGCTTCCACCAACCCTTCAACCACCCCACGGTCGTCTACCGGCGGTCAGCCGTGCAGGCGGTCGGGGGCTATCGCCACCTGGCGCTGATGGAGGACTACCTGCTCTTCGCGCGGATGATCGCCGACGGGGCGACCGTGGCCAACGTCGCAGAGCCGCTGGTCCTCTACCGCGTCGGCGACGGGGCCTACGCCCGTCGTGGCGGTGTGACGTTGCTCAAGTCGGAGTGGGCGTTGCAGCGCAAGCTGCGCGTGATGGGCTTCACGTCGCGGACGCAGTTCGTCCGCAATGTTGTGGTTCGTGGAGGATATCGGCTCGTGCCGGAAGGCTTGCGCACCATGGCGTACCGGCGTCTCATCGCGAGCAAGGGTCATCGCCGACGTCTGCTGGGTCGACGGTGAGGCACGGTTCGACGAACCACCCGCAGGCGGCCATTAGACTCGGACCGCCCAGCAGCCAGGAGCCCGCTCATCACAGGAGACACTGAGTGAACGCAGATCTCGTCATCGTCGGTGCCGGCCTGTTCGGCCTCACGATCGCCGAACGGTGCGCCAACGATCTCGGTCTCCGTGTCCTCATCCTCGACCGACGCCACCATGTCGGCGGCAACGCCTACAGCGCGCCCGAGCCCGAGACCGGCATCGAGGTGCACCAGTACGGCGCCCACCTCTTCCACACGTCCAACGAGCGCGTCTGGGAGTACGTCAACCGGTTCACGAAGTTCACCGGCTACCAGCACCGGGTGTTCACCAAGTACGACGGGCAGGTCTACTCGTTCCCGATGAACCTGGGCCTCATCAACCAGTTCTTCGGCAGGTCGCACACGCCGGACGAGGCGCGTGCGCTGGTGGCCGAGATGGCCGGCGAGATCGACACCAAGGACGCGAAGAACCTCGAGGAGAAGGCGATCTCGTTGATCGGCCGTCCCTTGTACGAGGCCTTCGTCAAGGGTTACACCGCCAAGCAGTGGCAGACCGACCCGAAGGAGCTCAGCGCCGACATCATCACGCGGCTCCCGGTCCGCTACAACTTCGAGAACCGCTACTTCAACGACACCTACGAGGGTCTGCCGGTCGACGGCTACACCGCCTGGTTGGAGCGGATGGTCGACCACCCGAACATCGAGGTGCGTCTCAACACCGACTTCTTCGGCGTCCGTGACGAGTACGTCGGTACAGTCCCGGTCGTCTACACCGGACCGGTAGACGCCTACTTCGGCAACTCCGCGGGCGAGCTGTCCTGGCGCACGGTCGACCTCGACGTCTCGGTGCAGGAGACCGGCGACTTCCAGGGCACCTCGGTGGTGAACTACGCCGACGAGGACGTTCCCTACACCCGCATCCTCGAGTTCAGGCACTTCCACCCCGAGCGTGACTGGTACCCGAAGGACAAGACGGTGATCGTCCACGAGTACTCGCGCTTCGCTGAGTCCGGCGACGAGCCGTACTACCCGATCAACACCGCCGAGGACCGCGCGAAGCTGCTGCGCTACCGCGAGCTGGCCAGGGCCGAGCCGAACGTCCTGTTCGGCGGTCGGCTCGGTACGTACAAGTACCTCGACATGCACATGGCCATCGGCTCGGCGCTGTCGATGTACGACAACAAGCTGCGGCCCTTCTTCGCCGACGGGGCGGCCCTCGAGAGCGGGGGAGTCGACGAGTGAGTGCCCCGACCGCAGGTCCGGAGCCCGAGTCCGAACCCCGCGACCGGCCGCTGCCGCCCCTGCTCAACCCCGGCCGCGTCGGTGGCCTCGGCGACGTCTTCCGCCGGCGGTACCTGCTGAAGCTGCTGGTGAGCAAGGAGCTGAAGGTCCGCTATTCGGGGTCATCGGTCGGCTTGGCGTGGTCGTACGTGCAGCCTGCTGTCCGGTTCGCCATGTACTACTGGATCATCGGTCTGCTGCTCACGCACAAGCTGGAGAACCGCGCCCTGCACATCTTCTCGGGCATGGTGGTCGTCTCGTTCCTGAGCAACGCGTTCAGCGCGGGCTGTCGTGCCGTGGTGAAGAACGGGTCGCTGGTCAAGAAGATCAACATGCCCCGCGAGACGTTTCCCGTGGCGTCGATCCTCGTCTCGGCGTACCACATGATCCCGATGTACGTCATCATGATCACCGCCTGCCTCGCGATCGGCTGGCACCCGGACCTGCTGGGTGCCCTGGCGGCCCTGATGGCCCTTGCCGTCGTGCTGATCTGGGGTCTCGGCGTCGCGCTGCTCCTGAGCGCCTGGAACGTCTTCTTCCGCGACACCCAGAACGTCGTCGACATCGTCCAGACGCTGATCACCTGGACGGTTCCGATGATCTACCCGTTCGTGATCGTGATGGAGAAGCTCCAGGCGTCGCACCAGCTCATCTACCAGACCTACCTCGCGAACCCGCTGTGCATCGCCGTCCTGCTCAACAACCGCGCCTTCTGGACCACCGCGTCCGACCATCCCCGTCAGGCCGCGATCGAGGAGCTGCCGGCGCACTTGTTCGAACGGGGTGCGATCACGATCGTCGTCGGGATGCTGTTCGTGTGGTTCGCGCAAATCGTGTTCACCCGCCTCGAGGGTCGATTCGCGGAGAAGCTCTGATGGCGGAGGCGATCATCGTCGACGGCGTGACGAAGACGTTCAAGCTGGCGAACCAGAAGACGATCAAGAAGCTGACCGTCAACGCCGTACGCCGACGGGAGCTGAGCCGTTCGCTCACCGCGTTGGAAAACGTGTCGTTCACCCTCGAACAAGGCGACAGCATCGGGCTGATGGGTCTCAACGGTTCGGGCAAGAGCACCCTGCTCAAGCTCATCTCCGGCGTGATGTCGCCGGACACGGGGCAGGTCTGGACGCGCGGCAGGGTCGCCGGCCTCATCGAGGTAGGCGCGGGCTTCCACCCCGAGCTGTCCGGTCGCGAGAACGTCTACCTGAACGCCGCGATCCTCGGCATGAGCGAAGAGGAGACCGATGCGAAGTTCGAGTCCATCGTCGAGTTCTCCGAGATGGGCAAGTTCCTCAACAACGAGGTGCGGCACTACTCGTCGGGAATGTTCATGCGCCTGGCCTTTGCGGTCGCGATCCACACCGAGTGCGACATCTTCTTGATGGACGAGATGCTCGCCGTCGGGGACCAGCCGTTCAAGCGCAAGTGCATGCGCAAGATCAGGGAGCTCAAGGCCGAGGGCAAGACCATGGTCTACGTCAGCCACAGCCCGAGGTCCGTGGTGAACCTGTGCCGACGCGGGCTGGTGCTCGACAAGGGCCGCATGGTCTTCGTGGGGTCGTCGGAGGACGCCGTCAAGCATCTCGGCTACGACCTGAACGACGTCGACGACTGACCAGGTGGGGCTGCTCGCACGAACTACGACGATGTAGTTCTCTCAGACTGGTGGCGCCTACCCTGAGGCTGTAGTGACAATTGGTGACCGAGTGATCACTAAGAGTCTGGAGCCCTAGGTGCGCGCAGCGTTCCGCCCCTCACCGTCTGTCGCCGTCACGGCGCTCCTGCTGGGTCTGTCGTCCCTGGTGGCCGTGACACCTGCTGCGGCCACCCGGGCGCCGGCCCCTCCCGCCCTCGCGAGCGCGAAACCGGAAGCCGGTGCGCCTTTCGTGCCTCCGCACCCGGTTCCGCCGCACGTGGCGACGTATGCGGTGCCTGGCGTGAGCAGGGTCGGTCTGCGTACCATCGCGGCCACCACCGGTACATCAGTGCGTGCGCTCGCCGCGAGTCCGCGCCTGGCTGCGGTCTCCGCTCCCGAACCCGCCCGCGGTGTCGCCGTGGCCGGTGCCACCTGGACCGGACCGGCACCTCGCGGGCTGTCTCTGGCGCTTCGGACGCGCACGAACGGGACGTGGTCACGGTGGACGGCGTTGCCGTACGACGCAGAGCACGGCCCTGACCCGTCGTCCGCGGAGGCTCGGCGAGCCAGGCCCGGGACCGATCCCTTCGTCGTCGGCACCGTCGACGACGTTCAGCTCGAGGTGCGCAGCCCGACGGGTGTGGCGCCGAAAGATCTGGCCCTGGCGGTGGTCGACCCAGGGACATCACCCGAGGACGCGCACCCACAACCGATCACCCCGGACGAGGCGGCGGAGACACCGACCGCGCCGGTGATCGCCAGCGGCTCTGGATCGCTGAGCCAGCCGACCGAGCCCGTCAGGACCCGGTCGGCCACCCCGATGCCGACGATCTACTCACGGGCGGACTGGGGTGCTGATGAGCGGCTGCGTAGTTGCTGCGTCGAGTACGGCGAGGTGCATGCGGGCTTCGTGCACCACACGGTCAACGCCAACGGCTACCGCAAGGCCGAGGTCCCCGCGATCCTGCGCGGAATCTACGCGTACCACACGCAGAGCAGGGGCTGGCGGGACATCGGCTACAACTACCTGATCGACCGGTTCGGCCGTATCTGGGAGGGTCGGTACGGCGGCATCACGCTCCCGGTCGTGGGGGCGCACACGTTGAACTACAACGAGAACTCGTTCGCAGCCTCGGCGATCGGCAACTACGACGTGGTCCATCCGCCGGCCGCGATGATCGACGCCTATGCCCACCTGTACGCCTGGAAGCTGAGCCTGCACGGGGTCCGGCCGAACAGCCGGCAGGTAGTGGCCGGCACGACGTTCAACGCGATCAGCGGCCACCGCGATGCCGCGCAGACCGCTTGTCCGGGCCGCTATCTCTATGCCAAGATCCCGACGATCATCGCCACGGCGGAGCAGTACCAGCACCAGTTCTCGGGTCGGGACCTGCAGCACTCGTTCGTGCGGGACAGCAGGCCTGACCTGTTGCTGGTGGATCAGGCGGGCGCGGTCTCGGCTGCGCGCGGAACCGGGCCGCCGGGGTTCGCCGCGCCCGTCGTCCCGGCCGGGCCTTCCGGCCCGACCTCGTTCGCCGGCGCGGACCGGGTGGTTGCGGTGCGCGACGTCACTGGCGACCATGTGAACGACCTGATGGCGCGCAGCGCGTCGACCGGGAGCACTGCGGTCTACCCGGGGGTCGGCGACGGCACGTTCGGTGCGCCGGTCCGTCCGACGACGCGATGGGCCGGCGACGACCTGTTCGCCGGCGTCGGCGACGTCACCGGCGATGGTCGCAATGACGTCGTCGGTCGACGTGCGGCGACGGGGGACCTGCGGGTGTACCCGGGCCGCGGCAACGGGCGGTTCGGCACCGGCCAGGTCGCCCTCGCACAGGCGGGCGGCTTCACGCTCCTCACAGGAGGCGGGGACTTCAACCACGACGGGTTCGCCGACCTGGTCACGCGCGGTACGCACGGGACCGTCCTCGTCTGGTACGGCGACGGGCAGGGCGTCTTCCCGACGCACCATCGCCTCGCGCAGGACTGGTCCGGCAAGGACCTGATCAGCGGCGGCGCCGACCTGACCGGTGACGGGATGCCAGACCTGGTGGCCCGGTCGGCCACCACGCACGTGGTGTCGACGTTCGCGAACATCGACGGCACGAGCCTCTCACCGGCCATCGGGCAGCGCCGGTCCGTGTCGAGCCAGCTGGCGCTCTCCGGCGACCTGACCGGAGACCACCGGGCGGATCTGGTGGGCCTGACCCGGGCGCGCACGATCCAGGTGTTCGCGGGCGACCGGGACAACTGGCTGCACGCGCCGGTCTCGCGCGGGACCACCTGGACCGGTGTCGACAAGGTGTTCATCGTCGGTGACTGGGACGGCGACGGCTACGTCGACGCGATGGCCCGGCGTCGCCGGGACGGAGCGATGCAGCTGTACCGCGGCACCAGCACCGGCACGTTCGAGGATCCAGTTGGCCGCTGGGCCGGGTGGGCCTCCCGCAGACTCATCACGCCCGTTGGCGACGTCAATGGCGACGGGCGTCCCGACCTGATGGCGCAGGCCGCCGGCGGCGCGATCTACCTGTACCCCGGTCGTGGTCTCCACGGGTTCGCCCCGCCGGTGATCATGAGGTCGTCCCTGCCCAAGGGTTCGCGTGTCGTCGCAGTCGGGCTCTGGACCAACGACGGGACGCCGGACGTGCTCGTCCGGACGGGGGCGGGGCGGCTGCTGCTGTACCCCGGCAACGGCCCCGGTGGCTTGGACGACCCGGTGGTGATCGGACGGAATCTCGGTCGGTACACCACGTTGGTCGGGGTGGGCGACCTGACGGGCGACGGCCAGGCAGACCTGATCGGCCGACGTGCCGATGGCCAGGCGTGGCTGCTCCCGGGGAGGACGCGGACGGCGAAGGCGCCGCACGGTGGTCTGGGGGCGCCGCAGTACTTGGCCGCGGACTGGTCGGCGTACCGACTCGGCTAGCGGCCGGGCGGCGCGACGGCAGGGGTCCCGTGAGCGCCGGCCCAGGCGTCCCAGGCTGAGGAGACCATGTCCTGGAGGGTCATGGCCGACGACCAGCCGAGTGTCTCGGCGATC
>JANLYC010000413.1:0-7871 GCA_031365435.1 Nocardioidaceae bacterium | reverse complement strand
GTTCTTGAAGAAGTGGATCTGCTGGTTGGCTTTCTGCGTCGGGTCGGACTCCTCCCAGAACCGGTGGCCGGCCCAAGTGGTGGGCACCAGGGACGCGGCCAGCGCGAATGCTGACAGCCGGGGGAACCTACCGGTGGCGAGCATCAGACCACCCGCCACCTGGACAGCCGCGTTGAGCTGCACGATCTGCTTCTTGTCCAGATCGAACGGCATCGAGTCGGTCGCCTTGTCGACGACCGGCTTCAACGCGTCGAGCTCGGGTTCGGCGATCTTCACACGCCCTTCGGGGTCACGGAGGGCGTTGATGCCCCCCTGGATGAACATCGAGGACAGCATGGGCCGGGCGATCCGTCGGACGAGAGTCATGTGTCTTTCTTACCTCATGGCGAGAGTCGGTGCAGATCTCGGGGGAACAGCGTGACTTCCCGGATGTTGTCGGCCCCGACGAGTCGGCCGGTCCATCTCTCCAGCCCGATCGCGAAACCCCCATGTGGCGGAAGGCCGTAGCGGAAGGCGTCGATGTAGCCCTCGTACGGCCCCTGCGGGAGCCCACGTTTCGCCAGCGTGTCCACGTAATCGTCATACCGGTGCAGCCGCTGGGCACCGCTCACCAACTCGATGCCGCGGAAGATCAGGTCGAACGATCTCGACCAGCGCGGGTCATCGGGGTCGGGGTGGCTGTAGAACGCGCGGTTGTCGGTCGGGTAACCCTCCACGACCACGAAGTCGCTGCCGTGCTTCTCCTTCGCCCAGGCGCCGAGAGCACGTTCGTGGGCCGGCGCGAGGTCTGGCTCATCGGCGGGGGCGCCGGCGATCTCGAGGGCCTCGCGGAAGTGCAGCACGGGGAACTCGTCGGGCACCTCCGGGACGTCGATGCCGAGCAGCTCGACCGCGCGGGGCGCGCGTGCATGGATGCTCGCCACCATCGCGGCAACCACGTCGCGGAGCACGGCCACGACCTCGCGGTGGTCCTCGATGAAGCCGAGCTCGACATCGAGGGAGACGTACTCCGCCAGGTGGCGGACCGTGTCGTGGGGTTCGGCGCGAAAGACGGGACCCACCTCGTAGACCCGTTCGAACACCCCGACCATCACCTGCTTGTAGAACTGCGGTGACTGGGCCAGGTAGGCCTGCCGACCGAAGTAGTCGACGCCGAACACGTTGGCGCCCGACTCGGTGGCCGACTCCACCAGCTTGGGGCTGTGGACCTCGGTGAAGCCGGTGTCGTCGAGCACCCGTCGGAAGCCATGCAGGGAGGCGGCGGCGAGCTGCCACTTGGCCTGTTGGAGGGGGTGCCGCCAGGTCACCTGCGCGTGGTCGAGCATCGTCGGGAGGCCGGCCGTGATCGTGGGACGCCACAGCTCGATGGGCGGTGTCACCGCGGGGTCGGTGAGCGCGGTGAACATCGGCTCGACCACCTCGACTCCGCCGGGCGCCTGCGGGTTCGGGCTGGCGAGCCCGACGACGTCGACGGTGGTCTCCTCGGTGAGCGACTCGACGAGCGCCAGCGTGGACTCGTCCTTGACGACGATCTGGGCTGTGCCGGACCGGTCGCGCAGGACGACAAAGGTCAGGCCGGACAGCCGGCGTCGCCGGTGGATCCAGCCGTTGAGCCGGACCTGCGCGCTGGGCTTGTCGGCGTACGTCGCGAGCTCGGCGGCGAGCGTTCGTGCGAGGGAGGTCGCCGGCGTCGATTCGGGTGACGTGGGCGACGTGGGTGCAGCAGACATGAGTTCACCTCCTGGGTCGGTAGCCCCGGAGGTGTGGGCGACGGGCAAGTTCGCTGTGCCACCACACCTTCGCCGACGTGGTCGTCGGCCTCTGGTCGTGCTCAGCTCGGAAGTGTCTTCGTCACGGGTCCGACGTCCGCCTTCTCAGCTGCCGGCGGCTCTCTGTTGCGTGCGGTGCTCCCCGACTACTCGTCTTCGTCGTCGCTGCGGACGCCAGTCTAACCGCGGACGATCACGGCCACGAATCCGAGACGGAAGTGGCGCCGGCCGCCGAGACCGTGGCAGATACCTGACCGTGGTCCCACAACAGACCGCCTACCGTGACAAGGCCTGGTGCCGCGGACGAGGTCGTGCATTCATAGCCGAACACCCAGCCGCTGCAGTCCCATTCGCTCGGTGCCGAGAAACTGAGGAAGAGCAACCCGTCGCCATCGATCCTCAAGGTGATCGGCCCGCTGACGTCGCCGGGCGTGGCTGCAATGTCTGCTGTGAAGCTCTTGCCTCCGTTGTGCGTTCCCGAAATCGAGACTCCGAGGCCGACCGGCAGCGGCGACGTCGTCGTTGTGGTGCTGGTAGTGGTCGTGGACGTGCTCGTGGTGCTCGTGGATGTGGTGGACGTCGTGGACGTGCTCGTCGCGGTGGTCGGCGTGGTGGTCGTCGTTCCCGACGAGCTGGTGGAGCTGGTCGACGTCGTACTCGATGTGGTTGTGGTCGGCACAGTGCCTGTCGTGCCTGTCGTGCCCGTCGTGCCTGTCGTGCCCGTCGTGCCTGTGGTAAAGGTCGTGGTGCCCGTAGTCCCCGTGGTCCACGTGGTCGGGTCGATCACGGTGGTCGTCGTGGTGCCACCGGTCGCCGGGGACGTCGCGTCGGTCGTCGAGGTCGCCGGGATCAGCACGGTCGGGAACGCGCTGCCGAGCGGGGGTGCCAGCATGCCGGGACCCCCGGACGGGGGAGTTCCGCCTGGCGCCCGCGGACTGCTACCGGCCGACGCGCCGGGGCCGGAGTTGTCTGACGGGCTCGACGAGGCGGGAATGATGACGCGAGGCACGTCCGAGGCGGTCTCGCGCTGAGCACCGCCGGTCGCGTTGATGATGACGACGGTGGCCACTCCCACGGCCACGACGCTGGCGGCCGTCGACGCTCCCGCCACGGCGCCGTGCGTCGTCATGAAGTGCCGCGCCTTCAAGAGGAAGCCGGTTACGCCGACGGCGCTGCCGCCACCCGACGAGAGGTAGCCGGCGGCGGCGGCCCCCAGCAGCAGCGGCGCCAGGATGCCGGCCAGGTTGGAGTTGACCTCGGACAGCTCGAGGTAGACCGCCGAGCAGCGTGCGCACTCGTCGAGGTGCTCGTCGACCTTGGCCGTGTCGCGGCGCGAGAGCCCGTTCCTGACCCGCGCGCCGAGCCGCTCGGTCACCCACCGGCACTCCTCGGCCGCCGTGTCGGCCATGTGCATCTGCAAGTAGGCCTGGCGCAGTCCTTCGCGGGCGCGGTAGGCGAGCGCGGACACGCTGTTGGGTGACATGCCGAGCAGGACCGCGACCTCGGCAGGTTTCTGACCCTCGACCTCCACGTGCCAGAGCACGAGCTGCCAGCGTTCGGGCAAGGAGGTGAACGCCTTGGACGCCGCCAGGTTCTCGAATTCCTGCACGGCCGGGTCCATGAACGGAATGCCTGGGTCGAACGACTCGAGCTCGTCGGTGGGTCGGACCCGGGCGTTGTGCCTGATGCGGTCGACGTGCAGCCGACGTACAGCGGTGAGCAGGTAGGGCCGGAAGGCGAGGTCGGGTCCGCCACCGGTGGAGAGCACCTTCAGGACCTTGACGAAGGCGTCGGAGACCAGGTCATCGGCGTCGCTGGAACCGGCCAGCTGGCGCGCCAGGCGCAGGGCCGAGGTGCGGTGCCGTTCGAACAACACGCCGTAGGCATGACGGTCACCGCCGCGAACGGCCGCGATGAGCTCGCCGTCGCTCGGGGCGTTCAAATCGGACACCAGAGGGTTGTTCATGCGGCAAATGTGACTCTACGTCACCCTTTCCTGACACTGTGGTGTGTCGAGAGTATCTCGCCCGCACTTCCGCGTCATAGAAACCATAAACCGCCGTCTTCCCCCCGACTAGACAAGTTCCTCGCGGAAAGGGACGGCGTGATGGTGCTGTTCGACATATTGCAGCGAAAAGGCTCCTCGGGTTCGTCGACGGCACGTGTTCCCCCAGGATTCGAGCCGCTCGCGGACGCCCTGCGGTACCACGGCGCCAGCATCGCCGCCGCCCAGGAGATCGGGCGGCTCGCGGCCGGGGACGGCGCGACGCTCGACGACGTGCTGACGGACGTGGCCCTCACCTACCAGAGCGTGCCGAACGCCGGGGAGCCGGCGTTCGAGGTCGTCCGCGCGATCTCCACGGCCTGGGCCGATGCGTCCCTGCGCTTCCTTCATGCCGTGTCCTGCGAGGACCCGCTCACGGGCCTGGCGTCGATGGCGCACGTGCGATCCAAAGTGGTGGAGATGTATCGCGAGCAGGCCCGCACGGGTGCTACCGCCGCCTCCCACGCCCTCGTGGTGGTCGAGATCGACCCAGCGTGGAGCCCCATGTCGCACTTCGACCGGGTACTTCGACTGGTCGACGTCGCCGAGTGCCTGCGCCGGGTCTACACCGGTGACGAGTCCATCGGTCGGGTGACGGTCTCACGGGCCGTCGCCGTCGTGCGGCGCGATGACCGCCTCGGTGCCAGCCTGGCTGCCGTACGGGGTCTGCTCGACGACTGGCACGCCGAAGGCGGCATCGCGACCCGAGTCTGGGTCGAGGGTCTCCCGGCAACCCAGGAGTCGGCCGACATCGTCCTGGACGAGCTGGCGCGATAGCACGCGACAACAGCGAACCGGTTCAACCACCGGGGACGGTGACGGCTCCCTCTTGTCGGTGCCCTGTGTCAGGCTGTCTGCATGTGTGGGCGATACGCGTCGAGTCGGCGGCCCGAAGACCTCGTCGAGGAGTTCGAGGTCGATCACAACATGGTCAAGGAGTCGTTGGAGCCTGACTACAACGTGGCGCCGACCAAGCCGGTCTACGCCGTCATGGACCGTGTTGGTCACGACGCTCCGAAGGACAGTCCGCCCGAGCGGCGTCTGACCACGGTGCGCTGGGGACTGATCCCGTCCTGGGCGAAGGACATGTCGATCGGCAACCGCATGATCAACGCCAGGATCGAGACCCTGGCCCAGAAGCCGGCTTTCAAACGCGCCCTCGCCAAGCGGCGGTGCCTGCTGCCGGCCGACGGCTACTACGAGTGGTACCCGACTGAACGGCTCGGCAAGTCAGGCAAGCCCCTCAAGCAGCCGTTCTTCATCCACCCGGCCGACGGTGGAGTCATGGCGATGGCCGGCCTCTACGAGATCTGGCGCAATCGCGAGGTCGCGGAGGATGACCCTGGCGCGTTCGTCTGGTCGGCGACCGTGATCACCACCACCGCCGAGGACGCGGTCGGGCACATCCACGACCGGATGCCGATGCTCGTCGAGGCGGCCCGCTATGACGCCTGGCTCGACGCCACGATCGACGACCCTGGCGACCTGGCCGGGCTCCTCGTCCCCGCCGCGCCCGGCCGGCTTGAGGCCTACCCCGTGGCCACGGACGTCAACAATGTGCGCAACAACGGTCGGGCGCTCACCGAGCCGATCCCGGTCGAGGGGATGGAGGCGGTCCACGCCTCGGGTGGTCGATGAGCACGGAGGTCCGGATCGTCGAGACCGCGCACGGCCGGGCCCGGCTGCACATCGACCGCGCCCGACGTCCGGTCGCCACGCTGGTCCTAGGTCACGGCGCCGGGCGAGGCGAGGACTCGCCCGACCTGGTCGCACTCGCCGACGCACTGCCGCGTCAAGGCATCTCGGTCTTCCGGGTCGAACAGCCCTGGCACGTGGCGGGCAAGAAGATCGCCGGTCGGCCGGCTGCGCTGGACGACGCGACGCGAAGCTGTGTCGACGCCATCCGGGTGCGGACGCCTATCGTGCTGGGCGGGCGCAGCGCCGGCGCCCGCGTGGCGTGCCGGTTGGCGCAGTCGCTCGGAGCGGTGGGATGCCTGGCGCTTGCGTTCCCCTTACATCCCCCCGGGCGCCCCGAGACGACGCGCGTTGCTGAACTGCTGGGCACCGGTGTGCCCACCTTCGTCGTCCAGGGTGAGCGCGACAGCTTCGGCTCGCCTGAGCAGTTTCCGGACGGGATCGAGCTCACCGTCATCCCAGACGCCGACCACGGATTCCGGGTCCCCAAGCGTGCGGCGCTGACGCAGGACGAGACCTTGGCGCTGGTGGTCGAGGCGGTCGTCGAATGGGTGACCGCCCGCATCGGCTGACGGCTGCGGGGAATGATCGAGCGGTACTGCTGGTTTGCATCTACGCATCCGATCGATCGCTCACCAGGAAGCCGGGTCCTTATGCTCAGCGTCGCCGACGTACCGGCGCCCATCGGCCGTAGCCGGGTCGACGGAGCACTCGCCGAGATCGAGCGGCACGAATGGCCGCTAGTCTTGCCAGTGATGACACCCTCCCCCGAGACAGACGTCGAGACGGTCGAAGAGCGCACTGCTCGCTTCGAGCGGGACGCCATGATCTACATCGACCAGCTGTACTCCGCGGCGATGCGCATGACGCGTAACCCCCATGACGCCGAGGACCTCGTCCAAGAGACCTATGCCAAGGCCTTCGCCGCCTTCCACCAGTTCAAGGAAGGCACGAACCTCAAGGCGTGGCTCTACCGGATCCTCACCAACGCGTTCATCAACGGATATCGCAAGAAACAGCGTCAACCGATCCAGGACTCGCACGAGACGATCGAGGACTGGCAGCTCGCGAGGGCCGAGACCCACACGCCGACGGGGCTGAAGTCCGCCGAGGCCGAGGCGCTGGAGCACCTGCCGGACAGTGCCGTCAAGGACGCCCTGCAGGAAATCCCTGAGGACTTCCGACTGGCCGTCTACCTCGCCGACGTCGAGGGCTTCGCCTACAAGGAGATCGCCGAGATCATGGGAACGCCGGTCGGCACCGTGATGTCGCGTCTGCACCGCGGCCGGAGCCAGCTGCGCGGACTCCTGGCCGATTACGCCCGCGAGCGGGGCATCTCCGTGCCGGAGCGCGAAGCGGAGGTCAGGTCATGAGCTGCGGCAAGCACCACGACGTCGACTGCAGCGAGATCCTCGACCGCGTCTATGTCTTCATCGACAACGAGCTCGACGGCGCTAGCTGCGAGCAGATCCAGTCGCATCTCGACGAGTGCGGGCCGTGTCTGCGCGAGGTCGACCTCGAGCGGATGGTCAAGGCGCTCGTGGCGCGGTCCTGCACCGAGCAGGCCCCGGTCGAGCTGCGCCAGCGGGTGATGTTCTCCATCCGCCAGGTGCAGATCGAGATCGGTGAGGGCCGAGAGCTGCACTGACCCCTGCATCGCTCCGCCGCTGCCCCGCACCCCCCACGGTCGGCGCGCTTCGCGGACGTTGTACCGCAAGGTTCTGCTGGCGGCGCTGGACGAGAAAAGCCCCGCTCCCTTGAGGGAGCGGGGCTCTTCGACGTCGTACGTCAACGGCCTCAGATCAGGCGTTGGGGCGCTTGCCGTGGTTGGCCTTGTTCTTGCGGCGGGAACGGCGCTTGCGTCCGGTCTTGCCCATCTGGTCCTCCTCGTTGCGGAATGTGATGCCGGCCCCGGCGCGACTCTCGGGACTGGTCTGTCCCGCTAGTGTCGCAGATTCACCACCCGAAGGAGGAATCGCCATGGCTGCCGCCGCCGCCGCTGGTCTCCGAAGCGGCCTCAGCGCCTCGGTCGAGCACGTCGTGACAGCGGCTGACACCGCGGCCGCCCTCGGCTCAGGCAATCTGCCGGTGCTGGGGAGTCCCCGGCTGCTGGCGTGGCTGGAGGCGGCCACGTGTGCCGCGATCGCGCCCTACGTCGGCGAGGCGGACTCGTCGGTCGGCACGCGGATGAACCTCGAGCACGTGCGAGCGTCACCGGTCGGTGCCACGGTCATCGCCCGGTGTGAGCTCGTCCACGTCGATGGCCGGCTGCTGCGTTTCCAGGTAGAAGCTGCCCAGATCGAGGCCACCCAGGTAGAAGCTGCCCAGGTAGAAGCTGCCCAGATCGAGGCCACCCAGGTAGA
>JANLYC010000397.1:0-5561 GCA_031365435.1 Nocardioidaceae bacterium | reverse complement strand
CGCCCGGGCCATGCTCTGCGCCGAATCCTTCGCGCTCTCTCAGGTTCGTGAGCTGCGACAGCGTGCCACGGGTCCGGGTCGGACGCCGGAGCCGTACGCTGAGCGCTATGCCCTCGGACCACACCGACGACCTGCGCCTGGCCCACGTTCTCGCCGACGACGCAGACTCGCTCACGATGGACCGGTTCAAGGCCCAGGACCTGCACGTCGTCAACAAACCCGATCTCACCCCGGTCACCGACGCGGACCAGTCGGTCGAGCACGCCATGCGCCGAACCCTCAGCCGCGCCCGACCGCGAGACGCCTTCTACGGTGAGGAGGAGGGGTCCACCGGGTGGGGACCGCGACGTTGGGTGGTCGACCCGATCGACGGCACCAAGAACTTCGTCCGAGGGGTGCCCGTCTGGGCGACCCTGATCGCCCTGATGCAGGAGGACGTGGTCGTTGCGGGCGTCGTCTCGGCACCGGCGTTGAGCCGTCGCTGGTGGGCGTCCAAGGGCGGCGGCGCCTGGACGGGGAAGTCACTGTTCTCCGCCACCCCGTGCTACGTGTCCGACGTCGGCACGCTCGAGAACGCCTCCTTGTCCTACAGCTCCCTCCAGGGCTGGGAGGCACGCGGACGCCAGGAGGACTTCATCGCTCTCACCCGCCGATGCTGGCGAACCCGCGCGTACGGCGACTTCTGGTCTTACATGTTGGTGGCTGAAGGCGCAGTCGACATCGCCATCGAGCCCGAGCTGCAGCTGTACGACATGGCAGCCCTGGCGGTGATCGTGGACGAGGCCGGTGGACGCTTCAGCGGCCTGGACGGAACGCCGGGCCCCACCAGCGGAAGTGCGATCGCGACCAACGGCCGCTTGCACGACCAGACTCTGGCGTTCGTCGGCATGCTGCCCGACGAAGCCGGTGGTGCACACCGGAGCCCCGGCAGCGTCCACGATCTGAACGAGCGACGCCTGCGCCTCAGCCCGAGCGAACCCGAGCAGGCTCCTGAGGACTGAGACCGGTACCTTCGCCGCGACGCATGGGCGACCGGCGCGCCAGCAGCCACGGTGCCGTCAGAAGGGCCGCCAGGTCGAACCAGCCGTACCCGCCTGCAGCGCCCGACGGCGGGTTGCCGATGGCGACCAGCCCCGTGGGGTCGTGGGTCTGCCAGGCCCAGGTCCCCAGCGCTGTGCCGGTCAGCTCGAGGTACGTGACCATCACGAAAGCGCCGACGTACAACCCCTTGGACGGTCCCCACCGGAAGAAGCCGACGAGGCACAGGTACCAGAACGCGCCCAGGACATCGGTGCGGTCGGCGAGGGCGAGCCCGTATGCCGCGTACGCCCCGCCGACGACGAGCACGAGCGTCATGCACGCGTGCGTATGGGCCCGCACGAACACCGACCGGCCGATCGCCAGTGCCGCCAGGTAGACGAGGCCATGGCCGGGGGGCACGTACGCCGGCACGTTGTGGAACCGATACAGGTACACCTCGAGCAGTGGCGAGAAGGTGTACTCCACCGCCGAGGCGAACACCACCACGACTGCGGTCTGGACGCGAACGAGCGGCGCCTCGCGGGCCAGCAGCCCGAGCAGGACGAGCCAGGTCCCGAGCCCGAGGAGGCGCTGGACGGCGAGGGTCGACTCCGCGTCGATGAGGAGCACCACGGTGATCCAGCCGAGCACGACCGCCGCGGTGAGCGCCGAGCCCTGCGCAGGTGAGGTCGTCCGCCCAAGAGCGGCCGCACGCCGCCGCGTCGAGGTCAGGGCCGCAGTCACCGCCCCATCTTCGCAGGTCAGAAAACTGGGCACGCCGCGAGAAGGCTGTCACCGCTCCCGGCAGCCCGCTAGGGTCGAGGGACTGCAAGCCCCAGACTCTCGGGAGGCCGCGAATGCGCATCAAAGACGTACTCAAGGGCAAAGGGGAGGGCGCGGCGGTCGTCACCGTCCGCCCGGACACGAGCGTGCACGACCTGATAGCTCTGCTCGCCGAGTACAACATCGGCGCAGTGGTCGTGAGCACTGACGACAACCCGGTGGCCGGCATCGTCTCTGAACGCGACATCGTGCGGTGTCTCGTGTCAGGAGTGGCGGCGCTGGAGGGCGACGTAGCCACGATCATGACCTCGAACGTGCGCAGCGCGAAGCCGGACGACTCGGTCGATGACCTGATGAAGCTCATGACCGAGCACCGGATCCGTCACGTTCCCGTGCTGACCGACGAAGGCCTGCACGGCATCGTGTCGATCGGCGACGTGGTGAAGTCGAGGATCGGCGAGCTGGAGTTCGAGCGCGACCAGCTGACGTCGTACGTCTCGAACACCCAGTAGCCGGGTCTGCGGGTCCGATCGGCGCGCTCTAGGGTGGAGCGCATGACTGACAAGCCCGAGATCGACTTCCCTGACTCCCCTCCCCCCTCGGACCTCGTGATCACCGACCTCTCCGAAGGGGACGGCGCCGAGGCCACGACCGGTTCCACTGTCGTCGCCCACTACGTCGGCGTCGCCCACTCGAGTGGCGAGGAGTTCGACGCCTCGTACAACCGCGGCGAACCGCTGTCCTTCCGTCTCGGCGTGGGTCAGGTCATCGCCGGCTGGGACCAGGGCATCGCCGGGATGAAGGTCGGCGGCCGCCGCCAGCTGGTCATTCCCCCGCACCTGGCATACGGCGACCGCGGCGCCGGCTCGGCCATCTCCCCCGGCGAAACCCTCGTGTTCGTGGTGGACCTCGTCGACGTCAAGTGACCCTCCGCGTTTGCCTAGTTCACAAGCCGGCTGGCTTCTGAACTAGGCAAACGTGGCTTGCGGACTCAGGATCTGCCACTCTCGCTGCGCCTTGCTCCCCTGGCACCCCCGTCGCACCGCCTCACTCCGCCGTGAGCACGTATGCCGTGCCGTCCACCTCGACCACGTCGCCGATGACGAGCTGACGGCCGCGCCGCGTCTCGACCGCACCGTTCACGTCCACCTCACCAGCGGCGAGCCGGTACTTCACGTCGCTGCCCTGGTCGACGGCGTTCGCGAGCTTGAGGAACTGGCCGAGGCGGATTCCCCCTCCGCGCACCGGCACGTCCACCGGGCTCACCGGGCTCACCGGGCTCACCGGGCACACCGGTTGGCGCTCCGACCCACCATCGACCCGGATGCCGGCTGACGTCTCATCGCCGGGTGCCCAGCAGCAGACTGGCCGTGAACGCGACCACCACCGCCACCGCCCCGACAGTCGTGACCACCGTGGCCGACGCCCCCAGCACCAGCGCGAGCAGCGCAACGCCCAACGCCAGGACGACGGCCGCCGCGATCTTGGGGTCGTCCCCGATGATCAGCTCGAAGAAGAACTCCCCCACGGCACGCACGGCATTCATGCCGCCACCTCCACCGTCGTACGACGATCGTCGACGCCCCGGCGTAGCCAGCCGATCAGCAGCCTGCTCCACACGAACCAGCCGGCGAGCAGCACGAGGATCGCCCAGTCAGCGCCTGGCCATGCGAGGCTCACGCGGCCGGAGCGGAAGATCCCGAGCCCCTCGAGCGACCAGAACGTCCCGAAGGTCGTCAACATGAGGCCGACTCCGTACTTGAGGGTGTTCTCCGGGACCGCCGAGAGCGGGCGGTGCACGACCAGTCCGAGAACGAGGACCAGCAACGCGGCAGCGCCACCGCCCACGGACGCCAACGGCACGTTCTTGGCGTTCAGACCGAACGTGATGACGATGAAGACCACCTCGACACCTTCGAGGAAGACG
This sequence comes from Nocardioidaceae bacterium, assembly GCA_031365435.1. Taxonomy (GTDB): domain Bacteria; phylum Actinomycetota; class Actinomycetes; order Propionibacteriales; family Nocardioidaceae; genus JANLYC01. Next base: position 1,831 of record JANLYC010000397.1, on the reverse strand, counting down.
CCCTTGAGGGACACGATGAAGCCGAAGGCGTCGACGCCGAGGATCGTCCGCACCGGGGCGCTCCGGGCGGCGGCGGTCTGTTCGGCGAACTCCGCCTCCTCATCGTGCAGGGACTTCAGACCGGCCGAGCGCAGGATCGCCTTGCGTAGCCATTGCAGCCCGAAGATCAGCAACAAGGTGCCGACCACCAGCTGCAGGGCGGCGGTCGGCAGCCAGTTCGCCAGCGCATAGCCGGCGGCGACGGTGAAGGCCGCGAGGGCGACCAGCGCCGCCACCGTGCCGGCCACTGCCGCGCGCCAGCCACGCGTAATCGCCATGGCGAGCACGATCGTCAACGCCTCGACGCACTCGACGAACGAGGCCACGAACGTGGACGTCAGGAGAGCCCAGTCAGCAGCGGTCACGACGACAGACTAGGCGCCCTGGTCCGCTGGCGGCATGGGCAGGTGGACGACGAACACCGCACCGGGCCCTGTGCCGTTCCCCGACAAGACACTGACATCGCCGCCGTGACGTCGGGCGATCTCGCGAGCAATCGACAGGCCGAGGCCGGTCCCACCGGTTCCCCGCTCACGACTCTCGTCGAGACGGACGAACCGTTCGAAGATCCGCTCCTCCTGCCCTGCGGGTACTCCGGGTCCGTTGTCACCGACCTCGAGCACTGCAGTCGTTCCTTCCCGGTGCAACCGCAGGGACACGACGGACGCCGTATGCCGGGTGGCGTTGTCGACCAGGTTGCGCACCAACCGGCTGACCTGGTGCTGGTCTCCGCGCAGCCGCACCGGTTCGATCGCGGTCGCCACCTGCCAGCTTCCGAGCCGACGGAGCCGGGCTGCCTCGGTCTGCACGATGTCGTCGAGGTCGACGTCGACGAGGTTGTGTCGCGGGTCGTTCTCGTCGAAACGGGCCAGGAGCAGCAGGTCGGCAACAAGATGCTCGAGCCGTTCGAGCTCAGCCAGGGTGTCCCGGCTCGTGCCGGGCCAATCTGTCTTCGCCGGATGCGCGAGCGCGATCTCCTGCGACGTCCGGATCGCAGTGAGTGGACTGCGCAGCTCGTGAGAGGCATCCGCCACGAAGCGCCGTTGCCGGTCCCAAGCGGCCTCCAGTCGCTCGAGCATCTCGTTCATCGTCTCGGCGAGGCGGGTGATCTCGTCCCCGGCGGGCGAGACGGGAACACGCGCCGACCTGTCGCGCGCGGTGATCTCGGCGACCCGGTTCCGCATGTCCCGCACGGGGGCGAGCGCCAGTCCCGTCAACCAGTACGAGATCAGACCAACCAGGATGAGCACGATGGGCAGGCCGATGGCCAGCAGCCGGACGACGACACCGGTGGCCCGTTCCACCGTGGCCAGGCTCTCGGCCGTGATGATGACAGCGTCACCATCCGCTGTCTCCACACCTCGCACGACCACGACATAGGACTCGGGGTGCTCCTCGGGGAGACTGTCCACGTACAGCACGGTGGTCGTGCCGGCTGCCGGGCGGGCGGACACGACCACCGGGGACTCTTCGATCGAGTCGCTGGCGGCCAGCACAGTGCCGTCAGGGCGAACGATCTGCACGATGGCCTCGTCCCGACGCACGAGGGTCTCGAGCCGAGCGCGGGAGAGACCCGTGGAGTCCAGCTGGACGGCCAGGTCACGCGCGTGCTGCTCGGTCAAGGTGGTGATCGCATTGCGCAGCTGACGTTCCTGCACCAGGACGAAGCCTGCCCCCGCGAGGACGAGGACGACAGCGACCAGCAACGTCGCCGTCAAGGACGTCCGGACCCTGACGCCTCTCAGTGGACGGCGACTAACCACCATCGGCCGCCAACCGATAGCCCATCCCG
>JANLYC010000371.1:0-8206 GCA_031365435.1 Nocardioidaceae bacterium | reverse complement strand
CAGCTTGACGTCGGCCTTCGTGTCGAGGGGTACTGCCTTGTCGCTTCCGCCGCACGCGACGACAGCGGGTGCCGCGAGGAGGACAGCGGTCAGGGCCACGGTCAGCCGGCGCGTGCGTGTGGTCGGGGAACAACGGCGGTTCATGGACGACCTCCTGAAGTCGTGGACGCCGATGGGGTGCGCCGGCTTGGCTGGAGTGAGGAGCGCAGGGAAAGGTGGAGCAGCTCGCCGTGGGCCGCGACCATGTCGTCGACGAGCGCCCACACGGCGGGGGGCGACAGGGTGGCGCTCGTGTTGGGGTCCACCATCGCCGCCTCGCGCAGCAGGAGCGGATCGCCCTCGGTAGCGGCGCGCACCGTGAGGTCGACGACGTTGAGGTAGGCCCGGTTGAGCGCGGCGCATTGCGGCGGCAGATCCCCGACCCACGTCGGGACCACCCCATGAGCGTCGACGAGGCACGGCACTTCCACGCACACGTCGCGGGGCAGGTTGGTCACCAGCCCCGTGTTGGTGACATTGCCCACGATCCGTCGCGGCAGGCCGGTGACCATGCTGTGGATGACCTGGGGGGCGTACTCCGTCGCAGTCGCGTCGAGGTCGATGGGCTCGCCGGCCGCCAGCTGGGCTCGCGTGCGTTCGTAGGTGGCGACGTTGTCCTCACTGATGCCGACGTAGGCGCCGATCTCGAGACGCAGTCGCGACACCTCGTCGTCATGGGGCAGGTACCAGCCGACGTACTCGGCCGAGTGCTCACTCGTCTCGGTCGGGTAGTAGCCGAGCCGGCGGTACATGTCGACCCGGACCCGGCGCCGCAGCTCGGGGTCGGCGTCGATCCTGTCGTCGAGCAGGGGGTAGAGGTCGCGCCCGTCCCGCTCCCAGCGCAGCAGCCAGGCCTGGTGGTTGACTCCGGCTGACCACCACTGGGTCTGCTCGAGCGGTACGCCGATGAGCTCGCACAAGTCGTGAACGGTCCAGTACACCGAGTGGCACAGCCCCACGGCTCGCAGGCTCGGCGCCGTACGAGACAGGTAGGTCAGGTTCATCGCCATCGGGTTGGTGTAGTTGAGCAGCCAGGCGTCGGGGCACACGGCCAGCATGTCGGCGGCGATGCCGTCGAGTGCCGGGAACGTGCGCAGTGCGCGGAAGATCCCGCCGATGCCGAGCGTGTCCGCGATCGTCTGCCGGACACCGTGGCGGGCCGGCACGTCGAAGTCCACGCGCGTGGAGGCCAGGCCGCCGACCTGGATCATGTTCACGACGAAGTCGGCGCCGTCGAAGGACGCCTTCCGCTCGGCATGGGCGGTGACCTCTGCCTGCGAGCCGAACCGATCGCGGACCTGCAGGGCGATTCCGTGGGCGGTCGCCAGGCGGTCGGGGTCGATGTCGTGCAGGCGGATCGTCAGCGGCCCGAGGTCAGTGAACCCGAAGAGGTCAGCGAGCAGGTCGCGCGTGAACTCCACGCTGCCGGCTCCGACGAACGTCACGACGGTCATGAAGGGGCCTCCGAGCTCGGGTCCTTGTCGGGATGCTGCGGTGTGAGGTGCTCGGTCAGCCGGAGCAGGTCGCGGCCGATGTCGTCGAGCTCCTTGCGCGTGACCCGGCTGGTGGGGGCCGTGACGCTCACCGCGGCGATCGGGGTGCCGGTGCCGAGGGTCACGGCTACCGCCGCGCAGTGCACGCCGGGTTCGTTCTCCTCCAGGTCGAGGGAGTAGCCGCGGCTCCGGGTCAGCGCAAGCTCTCGGTCGAGTGCCGCGGCGGTGATCGTGGTCTCATCGGAGTGGCGCCTCAGGGGCCCGTGCTCGGTGACCCAGGCGTCCACGGCCTCGCGGTCGGGCAACAGCTGCGCCAGCAGCGCCTTGCCGACTCCGGTGCAGAAGGCGGGGTTGCGGCCCCCGATCGTGGACGACAACCGGAATGGGTGGGTGCCCTCGCGCTTGTCGATGTAGACGACCTCCGCGCCGGCCAGGACCGCGAGGTGCGTGGTCTCGTGGTGCCGTTCGACCAGCTCCTGGAGCAGGGGAGCGAGGAGGACGGGTACGTCGAGCCGCGCGTGGAACCCGAAGGCCACCTCCAACGCAGTCGGTCCGAGCAGATAGGGACCCGAGGGCTGCGCCTGGACGGCGAAACCGCGTTGCTTGAGCGTGGTCAGCAGCCGGTGCAGCGAGCTCTTCGGCAGTCGGGTCTCGGCGGCGAGCTCTTCGAGCGTCCAGCCGTCGCCGCGCTGGCCGAGCAGCATCAGTACGCGGAGCGCACGATCGACGCCTTCGAGTCCCGTCGTCACGATGAGAGCCTCCCGGACCGGTCGCCATAGATTCCGCTGAGTGGAACAATGGTTTGCTGACAGGAATCATGCTACGGTTCTGCCGACCCGCTGTAAACCCCGACCGCGAGGTGACCGTGCGAGCTCTGGTCTTCACCGCAGCGCACCAGGTGCAGGTGTTGGACGTGGACGCCCCGGAGGCAACCGACACCGATGTGGTCGTGGACGTCAAGGCGGTCGGGGTGTGCGGGAGCGACCTGCACGGCATCGCGGGCACGGGGTGGCGCCAGCCGCCGCTGGTGATGGGACACGAGGTCGCCGGCGTCGATCCCGAGGGACGCCGCGTCGCCGTCAACCCCCTGATCCCGTGCGAAGCCTGCGACCTGTGCCTGCTCGGTCAGGAGAACCTCTGCCGGCACCGCCAGCTGCTGGGAGTCCAGCGTCCCGGCGGCTTCAGCCACCAGGTCGCCGTGCCCCGCTCCGCGCTCCATGTCCTGCCGGAGTCGCTCGACTGGGCGGCGGCGGCGCTGATCGAACCTTTGGCGAACGCGGTGCACGCGTGCCGCCTGGCGGGCAACCTCGCGGGTGGACGCGTCGGCGTGATCGGAGCCGGTGCCCTGGGTCTGCTCACGACCGCCGTCGCCGCGCTCGAGGCCCCCCACGAGCTCGCGGTCGCGGACCCGTTCGAGCACCGCCTCGCGGTAGCGGACGGGCTCGGGGCGACAACGACCTCGGCACGGTTGGACGGCGAGTACGACGTCCTGATCGACGCGGTGGGATCGGCGCACACCCGGGCCGAGTCCTTGCGCCTGCTCCGCCCGGGCGGACAGGCTGTGTGGCTGGGTCTGGCCGAGCCCGAGACACGGCTGGACGGTAACGCCCTGGTGCGGGACGAGAAGCGGGTGACGGGCTCGTTCGCGTACTCCGACACCGAGTTCGCCGCGGCCGTCACCCTGGCGGAGTCGGTCGACCTGTCCTGGACCACGAGCGTCGACCTGGAGGACTCCGCTGCTGTCTTCCTGGACCTCGCGGCCGGACGGTCCGACATCGTCCGAGCCGTGATCCGGCCGTCCTGAGCGCAACCGGAGGAGCCGAGCATGCGCGGACTGAGAGAGGCACACGTCCTGGTGACCGGGGGGACACGCGGGATCGGGCACGCCACGGCGCGCCGGTTCCTCGAGGAGGGATCGCGCGTTCACATCTGCGCCCCGGTGGAAGCCGAGCTCGAGGCAGCGGTGGACGAGCTCTCGTCGGTCGGGGACGTGTCGGGATCGGTCTGCGACGTCTCGGACGAACACGCGGTCGTCGCACTGGTCGACCAGGTCACCCGGAACCGGGGACCGCTTGACGTGTTGGCCAACAACGCCGGCATCTCCTGGCGCGAGCCGTTCCTGGAGATCACCGCCGAGCACTGGGACCAGATCGTGGCGGTCAACCTCCGCGGCATGTTCCTGGTCGGACAGACGGTGGCCAAGGCGATGGTGGACGCCGGGCGCGGCGGGCGAATCGTCAACATGGCCTCGACCAACGCGCTCGGGGGCGAGGCGGAGTACGCGCACTACAACGCGTCCAAGGGCGGCGTGCTGCAGCTGACGCGCACGATGGCGATCGAGCTGGCGCCGTACGGGATCCGGGTGAACGCCTTGTGCCCGGGATACATCGACACCCCATTGAACCGGCAGATCGTCGACGCCATGGGTGATGCCGGTTTCGTCGACCGCTACATCGAGGGCTCGATACCGCTCGGCCGCGCGGGGACCGAGGAGGACGTGGCGGCGGCGTACGCGTTCCTGGCCTCCTCGGACTCGGCGTTCATCACCGGCGCAGCGCTCGTCGTCGACGGCGGACAGACAGCGGTGATGTGACCGTGTTGACGCACGCCTTGACCGCCGACGATCAGGTGGCCGGCCCGGGCTGGCTGTACGAGTCGCCGGTATGGGACCCCCGTCGTGACCTGCTCGTGTGGGTCGACATCGATCCGGGCCAGGTGCACACCTTGCACCCGGCCAGCGGTGGGAAGGCGCGGTACGACATCGGCCGTCCGGTGACGGCGGTCGCGCTCCGGCAGTCCGGCGGCTACGTGCTGGCCCTCGAGCGGTCCCTCGTGGCTTGTGACGAGGAGTTCCACGTCCTGGCTGAGCTCGCCGTTCCCGACGACATGGCTGCCGACGTGCGGTTCAACGACGGTGCCGCGGCGCCGGACGGGAGCCTGTGGATCGGAAGCCTGAGCCACCACCGGGACGGGGCGGGAGCGCTGTACCGGCTGCCTCCGGCAGGTGCCGATACAGCCGAGCCCGGCCGAAGTGGCGACGTCGTCGTGCTGTCGCCGGTGATCGAGGGCGTCTCGATCTCCAACGGCATGGACTGGTCGCTCGACGGTCGTGACCACTACTACGTCGACAGTGGCGCCCGCACCGTCGAAGTCCTGCACACTGGACCGACCGAGGGACCGAGCGGCTGGCAGGTGATCACACGAAGTCCGCTGGCGTCGTTTCCGTCGGGCATGAGTCCGGACGGGCTCACCGTGGATGCGGAGGGAGGCATCTGGGTTGCTCTCTGGGGAGGTGGACGCGTCGTCCGGCTCTCGCGGGACGGATCGATCACCGCCGAGATCACGGTGCCGGCTCCGCACGTGTCGAGCGTCGCGTTTGGCGGAGCCGACCTCACCGACCTCTACATCACGACAGCCCGGGAGGATCTCGACGCGGACGCGCTTGCCGCGGCGCCATTGTCGGGTTCCCTGTTCCGGTGCGCTGCCGGCGTACCCGGCCGACCTGCGTTCAGCTGGCTGGGCTGAGGTGCTGGCGGTGGGACCGGGGACCGCTGCGGGGATCGCGGATCGGTCAGAACCGTGTCCGGACGAGGCCTGTCACCTGGTAGTCGTCGTCGACCTCCAGCAGCTGCGGCCACTTGTCGAAGGTCGTGCACGGGTGCGAGATCCCGAAGCCGATCAGGTCGCCGACCGCGACGTCGCGGTGGTCACCGAGGTCGACGAACGCGTGCTGGTCGCTGAGCCCCGACACGGTGGCGCCGCTCAAGCTCCGCCGGCGCCCCTCCCCGTCGCCGACGTGCCACAGGGGGACCGGCAGTCCCGCGTCGTGCGAGACGTCTCGGCGGCCGAGGTCTGCGATCGCCAGCGAGGGCTCGGGGCGAGAGAGCACGCGGCCCCAGACCTCGAGGGCCGGTGCGAAGGCGGAACCGTTCCAGCCTGGTTCTGTGGAGGGCGTGCCCTGCGCGTAGAGGCCGTGATCATGGGTCAGGTAGCAGCCGCTGCGGAGGACGACGTCGGTGTGGTCGTCGACCTGCGAGCCGAGCACCCGCGCGACGACGTCGAAGTACAGGCTGCCGCCGGCCGTGACGACAGACCGGCGTTCAGTGCTGAGCAGGTGCTCGGCGCGGAGCCGCGCGAACACCTCACCCAACCGGCTGACGAAGCTCTCGACGTCGCCGAGGGTGACCGGGTCGCGGCTCGTGCCGATCGTGCCTTCGTATCCGGCAACTCCGGCCAGGTCGACCAGCGGAGACGCCTTGACGGCACGTGCGAGGTCGATCGCTTCGGCATCGTTGCGCAGCCCGGTCCGCCCCCCGGCGTGCCCGAGCTCGACCAACAGGCCAGGCCGTCGGTCCGGTCGGGCTCCGTCGTGGCCGGTCGCCACCGCTGCGAGCTCCTGCTCCGCACGATCCAGGCCGGCGGGGGAGTCGACGTACCACAGCACGTCCAGGTCCTGATCCGACTGCAGCCGTCGCCCCAGCCACCTCAGTGCTCCCCGGTCGACGACCTCGTTGGCCAGCAGGATGCGGCGTACGCCCGCGTCGAGCACCGCTGCAGCCTGGTGCGGTGTGGCGACCGTGATGCCCCAGGCTCCGGCACGCAGCTGCCGCTTGATCAGCTCCGCCGACAAGGTGGTCTTGCCGTGTGGCGCCAGCCGCACCCCGGCGGCGTCGCAGAAGTGGGCCATGACGGCGATGTTGTGCTCGATCGCGCTCGTCTTGAGGACGGCCACGGGAGTGGGCACGTCTCCCGACAGAAGGCGCCATCCTTGTTGCGCCACGAGCTCTGGTGTCACCGACATGTCGAGAGGCATTCCCTTGCTGTGGCCGTCGAGCGGAGGCCCGGGTTGATCCACGTGTCGTCCCCTCTTGCCAGGTCAGCGACCGACAGCGTATCCATCCAACGACCAAGGAGAGAACCATGCCGCGTAGCACGTCACCCACCGACCAGGCGCCACTCCCGGGCGGCCCCTACAGCCAGCATGCGCGGATCGGTGGCACGGTCATGGCCGCGGGTCAGGTGGGTCTCCGACCGGACGGCGCCCTCGCCGAGGGCGTCGCGGCACAGACGGAGCAAGCCTTGCGGAACGTCTTCGCGGTGCTGGCCGCTGGTGGCGCTGCTGAGACGGACATCCTCGGGGTGCGCGTCTTCTTGACCGACCAGGCGCACTTCGACGAGATGAACGCGGTCTACGAGTCGATGTTCTCGGTGCCGTACCCCGCTCGCACCACGGTGTACGTTGGCCTCCCGGCCGGACTGTTGGTCGAGATCGACGCCACGGCCGTCGTCGAGGCGGGCTCGTGAGGCTGGTGCGCGTCGGAGCAGCCGGTGCCGAGACGCCTGGCCTGCTGCGCGGATCCGACCTCGTGGACGCCTCCGGTTTCGTGCGTGACTTCGACGGGGACTTCTTCTCCTCGGGCGGCGTCGTGGCATTGGAGGCGTGGGCCGACGAACGCGCCAGTTCGCTGCCGCTCCTGTCCTCCGTCGCGCGGATCGGGCCGCCGATAGCCCGGCCCGGCAAGGTTGTCTGCATCGGGCTGAACTACTCCGACCACGCGGAGGAGTCGGGGATGGCGGTGCCGACCGAGCCGGTCGTCTTCATGAAAGGCCCCGACACCGTGATCGGCCCGTACGACGACGTGCACATCCCGCGCAACAGCACCAAGACCGACTACGAGGTCGAGCTCGGTGTCGTCATCGGGAGCACCGCGCGCTACCTGGACTCGCACGACGAGGCGGCTGCCGTGCTGGCCGGATACTGCGTGTCGCACGACGTCTCGGAGCGGGAGTTCCAGCTCGAGCGAGGTGGGCAGTGGGACAAGGGCAAGAGCTGCGAGACGTTCAACCCGCTCGGGCCGTGGCTGGTGACGCCCGACGAGGTGGCGGACCCGCAGGCGCTGGAGCTCACTCTCGACGTGAACGGCGAACCCCGCCAGCGTGGGACCACCGCCACGATGATCTTCTCCGTGCTCGAGGTGGTGCGGTACGTCAGCCAGTTCATGGTGCTCGAGCCGGGAGACCTGCTCAACACGGGGACACCCCCGGGCGTCGGCATGGGCCGGACCCCGACGGCGTACCTGCGTGTGGGCGACGTCGTGGACCTCTCCGTGACCGGTCTCGGCCAGCAGCGCCAACGCTTCGTCCCCGCCCCTTGAGCCCTCCACCCTGCTTCGTTGAACCGCGGGTTGTTGGGTGTTGAGCCGCGGGTTTTTGGGCGTTGAACCGTGAGTTGTGGTGCTACGAACTTCGGCGGTGGGCTGGCAGAGTCGGCCCCATGACGATCAGGGCGGTCGCCTTTGATATCGGGGGCGTACTCGAGCGAGTCGGCGACCTCGAGGGCTGGCTCGACAGGTGGCGTCAGCGGCTTGGGATGAGTCGGACCGACTTCGAGGCCAGGGTGGACGGGGTCGATCCGCGCGGCCTGATCGGCACCGGAGGTCTGTCGGAGTCCCAGTTCCGCCAGGGCTACGTGGCGGCACTCGGCTTCAACGAGAACCAGGCCGATGAGTTCATGGCGGCAATGTGGGACTGGTATTGCGGCGAACTCGACACCGAGCTGGTCGACTTTGTCCGGGGGCTCCGACCGGCGTACCTCACCGGGATCATCAGCAACTCCGCAGACGGGGCTCGCCGAGAGGAGCAGGCGCGCTACAGGTTCGAGCAGCTCGTCGACG
>JANLYC010000365.1:0-2287 GCA_031365435.1 Nocardioidaceae bacterium | reverse complement strand
GTTGCGGATCAGCACACCCAGCATGAAGCCGACCAGCATGCCCAGCACGTTGCCGATCACGATGTACAACAGGTCGGTCGCGGAGACGTCCCACACCCGGCCGGTGCCGGTGATCGCAGTGCCGACCAGGTTGCCCACGGCGCCGACCGCGAAAGCGATCAGCATCGAGACCACGCCGACGGCGACCGCGGCGAGCGCTTTCGCCCACACGACCAGGCCTCGGCGCGGCACCATCGTGAACGTCGTGAGCCCGCTGCGCTGGCTCCACTCGCTCGTGACCGACAAGATCGCGATCATCGGCAGGATCACCGCCATCGGGAAGCCGATCGCGGTGGCAAACGTCGCGAACGTCAGCTCGTCGTCGGGGGCGAACAGGATGACCGCGCCTGTGGCCAGCACGGAGGCGATCACGATGCTCGCCATCAGCCAGAAGCCTGACCTCGTGTCGAACATCTTGCGCAGCTCCACCCCGACGATCCGCCGCAGCGGCGGCTGAGACCGGGCGGCGCGGGTGATCGGTGCATCGTGTACGGCGATGGCGCTCATGCCATGGCTCCTTCTCGTTGAGTGTCAGCGGTGAGCTCGAGGAACATCTCCTCGAGCCCGGCGCCATCGGCGGGGCGCAGCTCGGACAGGGCGACGCCGGCCGCGAGTGCGACCTTGCCGACCAGGTCGGGTTCGGCGTCGGTACGCAGGGCGTCGTGTCCGGCCAGCACGGCAGTGATTCCCGATGCCTCCAGGACGCGGGCCAGCTCGCCGGCATCGGCCGCTCGCACGTACGTGCCGGCTGCCCGCAGGAGCTCGGTCTTGGTGCCCTGGGCGACGATGCGCCCGTTGCCGATCACGACGATGTCGTCGGCGATGACCTCGATCTCGTGCAACAGGTGTGACGAGAGCAGGACGGTGCCACCGCGGTCGGCGTAGTCGCGCAGCAGGTCACGCATCCACCGGATGCCGGCCGGGTCCAGCCCGTTGGCGGGCTCGTCCAGGATCAGCACCCGGGGATCACCGATGAGGGCCGCTGCGATGCCGAGCCGTTGGCGCATGCCGAGGGAGTAGTTGCGCACCCGGCGACCGGCCTCGCTGCCGGTAAGGCTCACCAGGTCGAGCATCTCGTCCACGCGGCGGGCAGGCAGGCCCATGGTCCGTTGGGCGAGGGCCAGGATCTCGCGACCCGTGCGGCCGGCGTGCTGCGCGGACGCGTCGAGGAGGACACCGACGTCGAGGCCGGGGTTGGGGAGGTCCGTGAACCGCTGGCCGTCGATCGTGGCGGATCCGGACGACGGCGGTGTCAGCCCCACCATGATGCGCATGGTGGTCGACTTGCCGGCGCCGTTGGGACCGAGGAAGCCGGTCACGCGACCGGCTCCTGCGGTGAAGCTGATGTCGTCGACGGCGGTGAAGCCGGCGTACTTCTTGGTGAGTGACTCGACTGTGATCATGGCCATCAGCCTGGCCGTACGAGGGCGGCGCTCACATCGGGGAAGACGCCTAGCCGACCCGAGTCGGACCCTGGTACGTCATCGGGGTCCCGCTCGGGGTTGGACCGGGGTCCCAGGGGTCCGGCGGCCCTGCGGTGATGTGGCTTTCGACCCTAGGTTCCCATCTGCCCGTAATGGTCGACTGGTGGGGAGGTGAGTGATGAGCGATGGCCAAGGCAGCGGTCCCGATGCCAGCATCCTGCTCTACTGGCTGCCGCTTGGCGCCGGTGGCAGGTCGGTGCGCTGGAACGGCCGCGTGTTCGAGGCCCTGACCGCCCGACTTGGCAGGCGCCCAGCTCTCGACCTGTACCACTCCGCGCTCGAGGTGACCGTCGACGCTGACCGCTTCGTCATCGAGATGACTCCCGCGTGGGGAGGCGGTGCTGAGGACCGGGGAGTGGTGGCCGAGGGGCCGGTCGGCCTGCGCTGGCTGGGCCACTCCGTGCTGTTTCGCTACGAGATCCGGCGGTGGCGTGACGGGACGATCCCGGATGTCGCAGAGGCTGTCGCCAGCCCCGTCCAGGTCGGCGGCGACAGGACCGGCGCCCGCCAGCTGCTCTCGCTGGTGCCGAAGGTTCCGGTCCTGACCTGGGGTCGCGACGAGCTGCACGCGGGCGACATGTGGAACTCCAACTCGCTGATCTCGTGGCTCCTCGCTCGGAGCGGGGTCGAGGTCGCGGGCATCCGGCCACCAGCGCACGGCCGCGCTCCGGGGTGGGATGCCGGCCTGGTGGCGGCGGGCGTCCAGTCTTTCGCGCGCCGCCAGTAACAACCTCCCCGACCGGGTAGCCCGTGCCGAAGGCGCT
>JANLYC010000360.1:0-2786 GCA_031365435.1 Nocardioidaceae bacterium | reverse complement strand
CGTTGGCCGGGGGCCCGCACAATGTCCGGATCACCCGCAACCTGATCGGCGGCGGGAGCTCCGACGTGCTGGTGCGCTACGACGGCAGCTATTCTCCGGGCACGCGGCTCTTCCAGAACCTCTCCGTCGATGCTCAACGGCTCCTTCGACCTGACATCGGCAAGTACATCAACGGGATCGGCAATGTCCTGCTCGGCAATCCCGGTCAATCCGGACAGCCGACGACTTCGACGCCACCGCCGACCTCGACCCCCTCGCCACCGGTCTTCCGGTCAACGGACAGCTGCGACGGGTTCCACACGGATATGCCACAGGCGCTCCCCTACGGCTGGGACGCCTTATGACGCATCCGAACATGACAGAGTCTCGAGTTCGCCTCCGCAAACCGGCCGGGGAGCCTACGCTGGTCACACCTGGGAAGGAAACGACATGAATCGGGGAAGCGACGTCCTGACGACGTTGATGTGGGGGCTGCGGCGATACGCATGGGTCGTCGTGCTCTTCGTGGCAGGCATCGGCGTGCTGGTTCCAGCGATCCAGAGCCGTGCACCCGCCGAGTACGAGGCGCGCGCACAGGTCGGGCCATACACTCAGCTCATCATCCCTAATCTCACCCCCCTGCCCAAGATCGCCGACAGCGCGTTCACCAACGGCAGCGTGGCTGACGCTGTGCGCCAGCAGCTTGGGGTCAAGCCCAGCGAGGACGTCATCCCGGGCACGGTCCAGCTCGTGACCGCGCAGGACAACCTGGTCCTGGAGGTCGTCGGACGCGGCGCGAAACCTGAGGACGCCGTCCAAGTCGCTGACGCCGCTGCCAGCGCACTGACCGTGGAGCTGAACAAGTACCAACGTACGGTCGCCGAGTTCACGGTTCAGCACAAGGCCGTGGTGAGTTCCAAGCCGTCATCCAAGATCGCCGGTGGCTACCTGTCGATCGCGGTCGGGCTCGTGGCCGGGCTGGTGGCCGGCATCGGTGCCGTCGCCCTCCTGCTGGTGTTGCGACGCCCGGTCGTCGACTCCGCTGCTGCTGAGGACGCCACCGGCGTTCCGGTGCTCGGTCGGGTCCGGCTGCCCCGCAGCGGAAGCGAGCTCGACGCGAGCGACCTGATGGGCATCGGCCTGCTGTGCCGTCGCATTCTCTCGGCCGGCCACAAAGTGGTGTACGTCGCGGGCCCCGCGCGCGCCCACGTCGAACAGCTGAGCGCCAGCATGACCGAGTTCATGGAACGCGTCCGTAGCACGGCCAACGACCAGACCGCCACCAACGGGATCCCCCACGACGCAGCCGCCCCCGCCTCGGCACGCACAGCTGAGATCGTGGTGCTGACCGGGCCGTCGCTCGAGCAGTGGGCCCGCGTTCCTGACGATTCCTCGATGACCTTGCTCGCCGTTCCGGAGGGCGTCACGACGCGCAGCCTGCGCCATCTCGCTGACGAGCACTTCACGGGGACACCGGCCGGGGTCGTGCTGGTTTCGCAACATCGTGGGCATAACACGGACGGCTCATCGACTCGCGCCTCGAAGTCAAACCAGGGTCCGTCCAGCCCCAAGAAGCAACGCAAGCAGCAGGGAAAGACTCCGGCGCGCTGAGTCAACCAGCTTGGCGGGACTCCGCCGGCGCCGCTGAGCAGGTCAGGCTCCGTCAGCCGCCTGCTCAGCCTCCCGGAGCACGTCGGCGACCTGGTTGCGGATGTAGCCGGCGGCCAGGCGCAGGGAGGTCTGCTCGGCTCGGGCGCCCCAGCCACTCCCCTGCGCGTCCACGAGTGCCGACCACTTGTCGAGCATGATCAGCACTTCGTAGGAACGCAACATCGCCACCCGCGCCGGATCCGCGGCGTCGTCGCCGAGGAACCCGTCGATGGCGGCCTGCTCCCAGTGCGCGATCGTCGAACCTGCGAAGGCGAGCCCGTGCGTGTGCACCTGGCCGCCCAGTAGTCGCAGGCTCACCAGGAACCTGCAGAGGTCCTCGTACAACGGCACCGTCCAGCGCGGCATCGGATCGAAGACCACGAGCCTCCCGTTCTGGACGAACATGTTGCGTGGCGCGAAGTCGCCATGTCCCAGCGCCAGGGGCAGCCGCTCCGGCAGCACAGCAGCGGCGAGCTCGGCTCCGCGCACCGCCAGTCGGTCCAGGGCTCGCTCGCCCACCAATGGCCGCAGGAACTCCCCGTAGGCGTGGAACTGTTGCACCACGTCTGCGCGGGCCGATTGTCGTGATGGGGTCGTGCCTACCGGCGCCGCGTCCTGAAAGGTGCGCAGCCACTCACCGGCCAAGCGGCAGGCGTTCACCGGGTCGATCGGAGCGACCGATCCCCGCCGTCGCGAGAACCGGCTGGCGTCCAGCAGCACCCGTCGGAGGGTAGGAGCGTGGACGAAGCACATGAGAAGAGTCGTGTCACCGGGCCGGTGGTCAAGCGGTCGCACGACTCCGAAGTTCGTCTGCGCCGACCCGAACACGTCGGCGATCGTGCTCAGGCCACCGAACTCGAGCGTGGTCAGCTGCGCCGCGGTGACCGCGTCCGAGCGCAGCCGCGGCCGCGGCGAGGTGCGAACCGGGTCAGCCCCCTCGCGGCGTACCTTGGCCAGCACGGCAGGCTCGGTGGCGTCGTCGAGCCGAGCGGTGAGCAGGAGACAGCGCGGCCGGTTGCTGAGCACCCGCACCTCGACGCCTCGAGTCGGACCATGCTGGGGGAAACAGGTCGCTGCCTCCTCCCGGACGCGTGACCTGACCCCCTCGACGGCGGACTGCACGAAGCTGTCGTGACGCTGCGCGCCGGCACGGTTGC
>JANLYC010000305.1:0-2249 GCA_031365435.1 Nocardioidaceae bacterium | reverse complement strand
CCGTCACCGTGCCGTGGGTCGCATCCGCGACCTGCTGCAGTGGTGAGTCGGCGGTGAGCTTCTGGCCGAGTGCGATCGCGTCGATCCGGACCTCGGAGCCGTTGGCTTCCGCGACGACGGTGGACAGCGGTGTCGACGTGGTGTCCTGGCCGTCGGAGAGGAGCAGGATGCTGCGCTGTCCCGCCGTGCCGGCCAGGTTCAGCGCCTGCAGCAGGCCGTCGTACAGGTGCGTCGTCCGGGTGAGGCTCAGGCCGGCGACGGCGTTGTTGAGCGCTGCCTTGTCCTGCGTGGGTGCTTGAACGGTTTCGACCTTGTCGGCGAACGTGACAATGCCGATGTAGACATCTTTGGGCGCGCGGTCGATGTACGCCGTGGCGGCATCCTGGGCGGCGGTGAACGCCGCGCCCTTCATGCTGTCACTGACGTCGATCGCCAGGACGACGGTGCGCTTGACCGTGTTGGTGGAGCTGCTGGCGGGCTTCGCGGTCGCGTCGAACTGCTGGCCGTTCATGGAGACCGTCACTGAGCCGAGGTCTGGGCTCACACCGTCGGGCACACCGGGAAGCGAGTACAACACGTTGACCGTAGAGCCCTTGGTCGACACGTTGTCGATCCGGCCGGTCTCGTCGGCAAAGGCCGCGCCGACGGGGAGGGCCATGATCAGCCCGGCGGTGAACACCGTGCTGCAGGCCCGCAGCACGGCCCTCATCGACTCGGTCCGTCGAGCATGAAGAGGCGCGGGTCGATCGTGACGCCGTGGTGAGCCACCTTCTCGGTGAACTTGGGGCGAAGCCCCTTGGAGCGCAGCGAACCCTTGGTCTTGCCGTTCTCGTCCCAGCCCTGGCTGTAGTCGAACGCGAAGAGGTCCTGCAGCGTGATGATGTCGCCTTCCATGCCGACGACCTCGGTCACGTACGTGATCCGGCGGCTACCGTCCTTGAGCCGTGTCTGCTGGACGATCAGGTCGACCGCGCTGGCGACCTGCTCACGGATGGCCTTCACCGGCAGGTCCATCCCCGCCATCAGCACCATCGTCTCGAGACGCGCGAGGGCGTCCCGGGGCGTGTTGGCGTGCAGGGTCGAGATCGAACCGTCGTGACCGGTGTTCATGGCCTGCAGCATGTCGAGGGCGGCGGCGTCGCGGATCTCACCGACGACGATGCGGTCGGGGCGCATACGCAGTGAGTTACGGACCAGGTCGCGGATCTTGACCTCGCCCTTGCCCTCGATGTTCGGGGGGCGCGACTCCAGGCGCAGCACGTGGTCCTGGTGCAGCCGCAGCTCGGCAGCGTCCTCGATCGTGACGATGCGCTCGTCGGCTGGGATGAACGACGACAGGACGTTCAGCGTCGTGGTCTTACCGGCACCGGTACCACCGGACACGAGGATGTTCAGACGGCCCTTGACGCAGTCGCGGAGCATGTCGGCAACGGCTGGGGTCAGCGTGCCGAAGACGACGAGGTCGTCGACCGTGTAGGGGTCTGCGGAGAACTTACGGATCGTGAGCATCGAGCCGTCGAGCGCCAGCGGCGGCACCACGGCATTGACACGGCTGCCGTCAGGAAGGCGAGCGTCACACATCGGGCTCGACTCGTCGATCCGGCGACCGACCTTGGCCACGATCTTCTCGATCGTGCGGCGCAGGTGTGCCTCGTCGTTGAACCGGCCGTCGACGCGCTGCAGCTTGCCACCCTTCTCGATCCAGATGTCGAAGGGGCCGTTGACCATGACCTCAGTGGTGTCCGAGTCACGCAGGAAGGGCTCGATCGGGCCGTAGCCGAGGATGTCGTCGGCGATCTCCTGGGCGATGCGGACCCGGTCGCTCATCGTGAGCGGGGTGTCCTCGCCGGCGATCACCACTTGTAGGGTCGCTCGTACCTGCTGCTCGAGCTCACCTTGTGACTTGTTCGCGTCATACAGCTTGGGACCGATGGTCGACACCACGCGCTGGTGATCCGTGCGCTTGACCTCGGCGAAGGGGTCCTCGGTGGAGTGGCTCCGCTCACGCTGTCCGTTCGCAGCGGTGCCGGCCGGGGTCGCGGCTGCGGTGCTGCCTCGGTCGAGCTGGGCCTGGGCAAGACGATCGGCGAGGCTCACTTGGATGCCCTCCTACGAAGCAGACCGCCGCGCTTGGCTTCGGGGGTGACCTCAGCCTCGTGCTCGGTACTGACAGGTGTGGATGCAGCCGACATGCATTCGGCGGCAAACTTCTTGATGACCTGCGACACTCTGTGCCGCGGGTTTTAGAG
>JANLYC010000291.1:0-1601 GCA_031365435.1 Nocardioidaceae bacterium | reverse complement strand
CGCCCGGTGCGCGGCACGGTGGGCTCGGCGTCGCCGTCGAGCATGCCCGCGGCACCGAACGCCTTGCGCACGAGGCGTACGACTGTGGCGTGGTCGACGTTGCCGGCCACGGCCACGACCATGTCCTGCGGCCGGTAGCGGCGCCGGTAGTAGCCGTTGATGGCGGCCCGACCGATCGACTCGATCGAGTCCACGCTGCCCAGCACCGGACGCGAGAGCGGACCGTCACCGAAGAGGATCTGGGCGAACTGGTCGTGGACCATGTCCGTCGGGTCGTCCTCGTGCATGGCGATCTCCTCGAGGATCACGCCACGCTCGGCGTCGACGTCCGAGGCCCGGATCACCGACGACGTCACCAGGTCACCGACGACGTCGACCGCGAGCGGCAGGTCGTCGTCGAGGACCCGCGCGTAGAAGCAGGTGTACTCCTTCGACGTGAACGCGTTCATCTCGCCGCCGACCGCGTCGATGGCGGCCGAGATGGCGAGCGCGTCGCGCTTCCGGGTGCCCTTGAACAGCAGGTGCTCGAGGTAGTGCGAGGCACCCGCGAGCGAGGTGGCCTCGTCGCGGGAGCCCACGCCGACCCACACGCCGAACGTCACCGACCGGACGGTGGGGACCGCCTCGGTGACGACGCGCAGCCCACCGGGCAGGACGGTGTGGCGGACGAGTCCGCCACCGCCGTCCGCCCGGTGGAGCGTGCGGGTGGCCTGCCGGCCCAAGGTGTCTAGGCCCTGTCGTCGGTCGTCGGCGCGTCGGCCTCGGCGGCCTGGGCGCCCTCGGCCTCGACCGGGATCAGGGACAGCTTGCCGCGCGAGTCGACCTCGGCGATCTGCACCTGGACCTTGTCACCGACCTTGACCACGTCGTCGACGTTGTCCACCCGCTTGCCGCCGGCCAGGGCCCGCAGCTTGCTGATGTGGAGCAGACCGTCGCGACCCGGCATCAGCGACACGAAGGCGCCGAACGTCGTGGTCTTGACGACGGTGCCCAGGTAGCGCTCGCCGACCTCGGGCATCGTGGGGTTCGCGATGCCGTTGATCATCGTGCGGGCGGCCTCGGCCTTGGGGCCGTCGGTGGCACCGATGTAGATGGTGCCGTCGTCCTCGATGGTGATGTCGGCGCCGGTCTCGTCCTGGATCTGGTTGATCATCTTGCCCTTGGGGCCGATGACCGCACCGATCTGGTCCACCGGGATCTTGATGGTGATGATCCGCGGCGCGTACGGCGACATCTCGTCGGGGGCGTCGATCGCCTCGTGCATGACGTCGAGGATGTGCAGCCGGGCCTCCTTGGCCTGGGTGAGCGCCGAGGCGAGCACCGAGGCCGGGATGCCGTCGAGCTTCGTGTCCAGCTGGATGGCCGTGACGAACTCGCGGGTGCCGGCGACCTTGAAGTCCATGTCGCCGAACGCGTCCTCGGCACCGAGGATGTCGGTGAGGGCGGCGTACTCGGTCTGACCGTCGACGGTGTCGGAGATCAGGCCCATCGCGATGCCGGCGACCGGCGCCCGCAGCGGGACACCTGCCTGCAGCAGCGACATGGTCGAGGCGCAGACCGAGCCATCGAGGTGGAGCCGTTGGAGCCGAGAGCCTCGGACA
>JANLYC010000351.1:0-3419 GCA_031365435.1 Nocardioidaceae bacterium | reverse complement strand
TCATCGACCCGGCCGCCACCAGGTCGTCATACGACACGATCTCGGCCTTGATGAAGCCGCGCTGGAAGTCGGTGTGGATGACCCCGGCGGCCTCGGGAGCCGTGGCGCCCTTGGGGATCGTCCAGGCGCGTGCTTCCTTGGGCCCGGCGGTGAGGTAGGTCTGCAGGCCGAGGGTGTCGAAGCCGACCCGGGCCAGCGTGTCCAGCCCGGGCTCCGAGACGCCCATCTCCTCGAGCATCGCGCGCGCCTCGTCATCGTCTCCGAGCTCGACCAGCTCGGCTTCGAACTTCGCGTCGAGAAAGATCGCCTCCGACTCCGCCACGAGCTCGCGCATCCGCGTCTTGAGGTCCTCGTCGACCAGCTCGTCGGCGTCACAGTTGAAGACGTAGATGAAGGGTTTGGCCGTCATCAGCATCAGCTCACGGATCAGCCCGCGGTCGATCGAGGTCGCGGTGATCGGCGTACCGGCCTCGAGCGCCTTCTGCGCCTCGCGCACGGCCTCCAGCTGCGCCGCCGTCTCCTTCTTGAGCCGCGCTTCCTTCTCCAGCCGAGGCACCGTCTTCTCGACGGTCTGCAGGTCGGCGAGGATCAGCTCGGTCTGGATGGTGGAGATGTCGTCAGCGGGCGAGACCTTGCCGTCCACGTGCGTCACGTCGTCGTCACGGAAAACCCTCGTGACCTGGCAGATCGCGGCCGCCTCGCGGATGTGCGACAAGAACTTGTTGCCGAGCCCCTCCCCCTCCGACGCCCCTCGAACGATGCCAGCGATGTCGACGAACTGCACGGTCGCCGGCAGCTGCTTCGCCGAGTCGAACAGCTCCGCGAGCACACCGAGGCGCGCATCCGGGACCCCGACCACGCCGACGTTGGGCTCGATCGTCGCGAACGGGTAGTTCGCGGCGAGCACGTCGTTGCGGGTCAGCGCGTTGAAAAGGGTGGACTTGCCGGCGTTGGGGAGACCGACGATCCCGATGGTGAGTGCCACGGGCGACAAGAGTACGGCGAAGAGCGCCTCAGCCGCGAATCCGCAGAGCTGATTCGGAACGGGATGGTGGTCAACCTGCCTTGCAGGCAACAAGGTGGTTCCAAATCAGAGGTCAGGGGGTGAGGCGGAACAGCTCCAGCTCGGAGCCGTAGTACGCCGAGGTGCGCCCCATGTGGGTCATGCCCAGGCGACGGCACACCGCCATCGATGGGTCGTTTCCCGGCCGTACGACGGCCAGGATCTCGTCCAGCCCGTTCTCGAACCCCCACGTCACAACAGCACGTGCCGACTCCGTGGCGAGGCCCTGACCCCACGAGTCCGGGTGGAAGTGCCAGCCCACCTCGACCTCACCGTCACCGTCGGGCAACGGGACGAGCAGCACCGCACCAGCCACGACACCGTCGGACTTGCGCTCGACGGCCCAGAAGCCGGACCAGCCGTCAGAGGCATTGACCCCCGACCAGTGCGCGACCGCGTCCTCGGCCTGCTGCAGCGACTCCATCACCCGCGGCGCCGAGCCCAGCCACCTGGCCACGTCCCAGCGGGAGTAGATGTCCAGCACGCGGTCGACGTCCTCGCTCCGCCAGTCGCGAATGAGGCATCGCTCGGTCTCGAGAGCAACATCGGTGCCGCCGCCCATGGCGAGACCCTAGTACCGCACCACACGCCCGGACAGCGCCAGCCCGACCCCCTCGTCGCGGCCACTACTCCGGCACCAGGGCGAACGCGCGCACCGGGAACGTGCCGAGTCCGACCACCTTCGGCGGCACGGCGAAGAACCGCCCACCGGTCGGGGGTACGTCGGCCAGGCCGGTCAGGTGCTCGACGATCGGGATTCCAGCGGCCAGGAGCAACGTGTGCGCAGGCCTGGTGCCGTCGGCCATGTCGTCGATGTTGGCCGCGTCGATGCCGACCAGTCGGGCGCCGTGTTCGACCAGCCACTCGGCACCGGCACGCGTGAGGAAGGACGCCTTCTCGACATACTCCGGGGTGCCGAAGCGGTCGCTGTCGCCCGTCTCGATGAGCACCGCCTGGCCCCGCACGTCGTACGCCGCCAGGCTCTCGACGTCGACACCACCGGGCGCGGCGTCCCGGAGCCGGACGACAAGCGCGGGCACGTCTGCCAGCGCTGCCAGGTCGAGTCCGGACAGATCCACCCCGTCGGCGTGCCGGTGATGCGGCGAGTCGACATACGTGCCGGTATTGGCCACCATCGAGATGCGACCGATCTCGAACGTCGTTCCTGGCGCGTAGTGGGACTCAGAAGCCTCGCGTGTGAGGTGCTGGGTGATCTCGGGACCCGGCAGCCCCGGCAGGGTGACCATGCCGTCGCGTATCGGGTGGCTGAGGTCGACCAGGCGGCTCGCCCGGCCCGGCTGGATCGTGTGGTGGGCCGGTCCACCCCGCGTCCCCTTGTGTGGCTCCTCGACGATGTCGACGCGGTCGAGCCGTACGTCGTCAGCCAGCAACAGACCCAGCGAGGCCACGAGGAGCTGCCCGATCTCCGCGTGGGTCACGCCGGGAGCCGGCAGGTCGAGACGGAAGGCCTCGACGGTGATCGCGCCGCCGTTGGCGAAGCTGACAGTGCCGTCGACGACGGCGCGGTGGTCGGTCATCGGGCCATCGTCCTCGGCGCGGGCCGCGGGCGCGAGGCCGATCCCTGCCACCGTGACGCGAATTGCCGCCGATGGCCGACCTGCCGAGGATTGTCGGTGGGCCATGTCATCGTCATGAGCATGAACGCGACCACCTTCGTCATCGCCCTGCTGACCCTCGCCACCGGTCTGGCCGTTGGCGTCGTCGCCGGGCTACGGATGGCCGCACGATCGCGCGACGACCTGCACGAGGAGCTCCGCGCCCTCTCGTCGCAGGCCGTCCACGACTCGAGCAGCCAGGTTCTCGCGCTGGCCGACTCACGCGTCCACGCCACCGAGCAGGTCGTGCGCCCGGTCCGCGACAGCCTCGACCGGCTCAACGACCGCATCAACTCCCTCGAGCAGCAGGGTGCCTCGTGGCAGTCCCAGCTCAAGCAGCAGGTCGAGTCGGTGCACCTCAGCGGCGTCGAGCTGCGGCAACAGACCCAGGCGCTGGCCGAGGCGCTGCGGCGCCCGCAGGTGCGCGGCGCCTGGGGTGAGATGCAGCTGCGTCGGAGCCTCGAGATCGCCGGGCTCACCGCACACTGCTCGTTCGAGGAGCAGGTGTCGCGGTCCACCGACGAGGGTGTCCTCCGGCCCGACGTGGTGGTCCGGCTGTCCGGCGGCAAGCAGATCGTCGTCGACGCGAAGGTGCCGCTCGACGCGTTCCTGACCGCCACCCAGGCGGGCGCCGAGTCGCGGGACGCGGAAAAGCGGAGCCACCCCCGGCCGGTGCGCACCCCCCACGACGCGGTGGCGGGCAAGGGCGAAAGGGGGCCGGTGTCACCGACACCCGAGTT
>JANLYC010000157.1:0-6528 GCA_031365435.1 Nocardioidaceae bacterium | reverse complement strand
TCGTGCTCGCCCAGACCGCGCAGTCCCTCGGGAAGGGTCGCAATGGCGTCCGAGACGAAGGGGAGCTCTGTCGGCACGGCCCGGTTCCCCTTCACCTGCAGGGACAACGGACCCGGGTGGGCGTCCAGCCACGCCAGGACGCGTTCGGCGTCGGCCCGACGGTCCTCGAGGACGAGCCAACCCACGAGCCGCTGCGGCAGCCGGAGCATCGACGTCTCGATCGGTGGGAAGTCCTCGAGAAGCTCGCGAAGACCTGCGCCCAGCCGCTGCCAGTACGCCTCGTCGGCAGCCGGGATCTGGTCGAAGTAGACAGGTAGGTCGCCGACCAGGCCCAACCGTCCCCAGAAGTCGAGGACGGTCGCGTCGCCGTACGTGCGCACGACGTCGGTCGTGAGCCGTTTGGTCGTCAGCCGGTCTTCCAGGTCGGCGAGGTCGGCCCGTCGTTGCGTGATCGAGGTCCCGTCGCCCCTGACCCGCCAGATGTAGACGGGCCGCCGGATGATGTCGAACCGGTCGCACGTCAGGTAGGCCCGCAGGATCGCCGGCTGGTCCTCGTAGCGGACGCCCTCGGGAAAGCGGATCCGGGCGCGATCGTAGAACGACCGGCGAAAGACCTTGTTCCAGGCAAACACGTTTCGCAGGATCCACGGCTCGTCGGACGCCGTGATGCCGATCCTTCGGCGTTCGACCCCGCGCCGGATGAAGGCAGGCTCGACCAGCTCGCCGGCTTCGAGCTGTTGCACCGACCCGACCACGAAGTCCGACCCGCTCTGCGCGAGCGTCGAAACCATGGTGTCGTAGGCGTCCTTCGGGAGCAGGTCGTCGGAGTCGACGAACGCGAGGTAGTCGCCCGTGGCTTCGGCCGCCCCCCGGTTCCGGGCCGCTCCCAGGCCACGGTTCTCGGTCTGGATCAGTCGCCAGGCAGGTCGGCGTTCGACGTACCGTCGGGCGATCTCCGGCGAGCCGTCCGTCGAGCCGTCGTCGACCAGGAGAACCTCGAGGTCGCTGTACGTCTGAGCGACGATGCTGTCCAGGCAGTCGGCCAGATACGGCTCCACGTTGTGGATGGGGACGACGACGCTCAGTTTTCCGAGCGTGCGGCGAAGGAGCCGAGGCAACACAGCGTCACCCTATTGCGCACCCCAGTGCGCTGCTACGCGCCCACGAGCGTGCCATGGTTGCGCGCTACGATGAGCCCCCGTCGTCAAGCCCGGCACGTCACGCGGACCAGCCACCGCAGCTCAGAAGGACGCTGATGCCCCTCCCCACCTTCCTGATCCCCGGGTCCCAGAAGAGCGGCACGTCGACGCTCTCGACGTTGGTCCGCCTTCACCCCGAGACCCATGTCTTCAAGAAGAAGGAGGTGCACTACTTCGACTGGCACTACGAGCGCGGGATCGACTGGTACTCCGCTCAATTCGAGCCGAAGCCCGGGCAGGTCGAGATCTGCGACGCCACCCCGACCTACATGTACTACCCGTACGCACGGCAGCGGATGATCGAGACGCTGCCCACAGCGAAGCTCGTCATCATCCTGCGGGACCCGGTTCAGCGCGCGTACTCGCACTTCTGGCACTCGTCACGCCTCGACTACGACGACGTGGCGACGTTCGAGGAGGCCGTCGAGCTCGAGCCGAGCCGGCTGGCGAGCGGAAAGCGCCAGCATCTGATCCGCCACTCGTACCTCGACCGAGGACGCTATGTCGACCAGCTCCTCGACCTCGAGCGTCACTACGGCCGGGAACGGATGCACGTCCTGACGCTCGATGACCTGATCAAGGACGCGCAGGCGGCGATCGAGGACGTGTTCTCCTTCATCCGCGTCGATCCACAGCACTCGGCTGCCATCATCGAACGCTGGCAGACGAGCCGGGCCAAGCGCTCCGAGGAGGACAAGCACGAGAACTCCGGAACCTACCCGCCGATCGACCCGGGAACGAGGGCCCGCCTCGTTGAGGAGTTCCGCCCGTACAACGACCGCCTCGCCGAGTGGCTCGGCCGCGACCTGTCGGCGTGGAACGCCTGACAGAGCGCTGGGTCACCTGGCGCGACGCCTGGCAGCAGGTGCTGTACGGGCCGGACGGCTTCTACCGATCGGCGCTGCCTCGCGACCACTTCCGCACTTCCGTACATGTGTCCCCGTTGTTCGCCCGGGCTGTGCTGGAGCTTGTACGTCGGCAAGGTCTCACGGGCGTGACCGACTACGGCGCCGGCACGGGCGAGCTCTTGCACCACCTCGCGGCGATGGCACCAGACCTCACTCTGACCGCGGTCGAGATCAGGCCCCGGCCGGCCGACCTGCCCGCATCGGTCAGCTGGCTACCAAGCCTGCCCGAGCGGATCGAGGGTCTGCTGTTCGCCAACGAGCTTCTCGACAACGTTCCCTGCGACGTCGTGGAGCGCGACGCAGCCGGCGCGGTCAGGCTGGTCGAGGTCGACCTGGCGAGCGGACGTGAGCGCCCTGGCGACCTGGCCGACCCGGCGACGGTAGCCTGGCTGGACCGCTGGTGGCCGCTCGAGCAGACCGGAGACCGGGCCGAGGTCGGGCTGGCTCGCGACCAGTTCTGGCAGCGGGCCTGCGCGCGCATCACGTCGGGTGCTGGCCTCGCCATCGACTACGGGCACCTGCGCGACGACCGCCCCGTCCTCAGCAGCATCCGGTCGTATCGAGCAGGTCACGAGACACCGCTCACGCTGGACGGGGCGCATGACCTGGCGGCGCACGTCTCCATCGACTCGGTCGCCCACGCCGTCGGGGCGGGCATCAGGCGGCAGCGCGACATGCTGCGCGACCTCGGCCTGGCCATGACGAGGCCCGACCTGTCGCTGGCCACGTCCGACCCCGTCGGCTACGTCAATGCCCTGTCGGCGTCATCCGAGGCCGGCGAGCTGGTCGCGTCACCCGGGCTGGGTGACCTGCACTGGGTGCTGGCCACGAAAAGACCTGGCTGAGGTCGTGGTGGCCGGACGCGAGTACGTCGGTCGTTAGTCTCGGGCAGATGAGCGAGAACATCGAACGGATGTCCGACGGCGAGTGGTACATCACCGACGGAGCCGTACTCGACCTGCAACTTGAGCGCCAGACGTTGATGGAGCGCTACAACGCCACCAGCATCACCGAGACGGTGACCCGCAGGGAGCTGCTGGTCGAGCTCATTGGAGAGGTGGGAGACGACGTCGAGGTCCGCAGCCCGGTGTACGTCGACTACGGGTCCAACGTCCGGATCGGCACCGGAGTCTTCGTCAACTACGGCTGCCAGCTCGCGGACGTGGCCACGATCACGATCGAGGACGACTGCCAGATCGGCCCGAACGTCCAGTTCCTGACCCCGATTCACCCCCTCGAACCAGACCGACGCGCGGCCAAGTGGGAGACCGCGAAGCCGATCACCATCGGTCGCAACGTGTGGATCGGTGGAGGTGCGATCGTGTGTCCCGGCGTCAGCATCGGCGCCGACACGGTAGTCGGCGCCGGCGCCGTGGTCACCAGGGATCTACCGGCTCGGGTTGTCGCCGTCGGCAACCCGGCGCGGGTTGTCCGTGAGCTCGACTGACGCGCGGGCGCCGGAGTAGGCAAAC
The DNA here is from genome assembly GCA_031365435.1 of Nocardioidaceae bacterium. Classification (GTDB taxonomy): domain Bacteria; phylum Actinomycetota; class Actinomycetes; order Propionibacteriales; family Nocardioidaceae; genus JANLYC01. The sequence continues at coordinate 2,949 of JANLYC010000157.1, read as the reverse complement.
AAACGTGGGAGCATGACCGATGTGACGGAGGAGCGGATCGTCGGCATCGGGTCGGGCGCGGAGGCATTCCATGGTCACGAGCGCGGCGGCACCGGCCCCGACACCGAGCTTGCCACCCAGGACATGGTGCTCAACATCGGGCCGCAACACCCGGCGACCCATGGTGTCCTCCGGCTCCGGCTCACCCTGGACGGCGAGCGGATCGTGCACTGCGAGCCCATCGTCGGCTACATGCACCGGGGGGTCGAGAAGCTCTTCGAGGTCCGCGACTACCGGCAGATCATCGTTCTCGCCAACCGGCACGACTGGTTGTCGGCGTTCTCGTCAGAGCTGGGCGTGGTCCTGGCCGTCGAGCGCATGCTGGGCATGGAGGTCCCGGTACGCGCCACCTGGGCCCGGATGCTGCTGGCCGAGCTCAACCGGGTGCTCAACCACCTGATGTTCCTCGGCTCGTACCCGTTGGAGGTCTGAGCGATCACGCCGATCTTCTACGCCTTCCGCGAGCGCGAGACGATCCAGGAGGTGATGGAGGAGATCTCCGGCGGTCGCATGCACTACATGTTCAACCGGGTCGGCGGCCTCAAGGAGGACCTACCTGCCGGGTGGCTGCAGCGTGTGTCAGCCGCTGTCTCGGCCGTCCGCACTCGGTTGCCTCAGATCGAGGAGCTCATCTTCGGTAACGAGATCTTCCGAGCGCGCACGGTGGGCGTCGGCGTCCTCGCGGCCGAGACGATCGCGCAGTACGGGGTCAGCGGTCCTATCGCCCGTGCTTCCGGCGTGGACTTCGACCTGCGTCGTGACGATCCGTACCTGGCCTACGATGAGCTGACGGCCGACGGCGTGCTTCGGGTTCCCACCCGGACGTCCGGGGACTGTCACGCACGGTTCGGCTTGTTGCTGGACCAGGTCAAGGTCTCCCTCGACCTTGCTGACGCCTGCCTGGAGCGGCTCGCCGCCCTGCCACGTGGCCCGATCAACGTCCGGCTGCCGAAGATCCTCAAGGCGCCCGAGGGTCACACGTACGCTTGGACGGAGAACCCGCTGGGGATCAACGGCTACTACCTGGTGTCGAAGGGCGAGAAGACTCCGTGGCGGTTGAAGCTCCGGTCAGCCTCGTTCAACAACATCTCCGTGCTTCCGACCATGCTGCCCGGTCAGGTCGTCGCCGACATGGTCGCCATCTTGGGCTCCATGTTCTTCGTCGTGGGGGACATCGACAAATGACCGCCATGAGGGACAACGAAAGGCGACAATAGGGACGTGAGTACCCGCATCAGCCCGCGCCCGACCAGCGTGAACCCCCCGGTCCAGACGTCGGCGCCGGCCGGCCCGCCGTCGTCCGGCCATGACGTCTGGGTGTATGCCGGCGCGGTCCTCACGGGCGCCGTGCTGATCGTCCTGACCTCGATCAGGCAGCCGTACAACCAGAACGAGCTGCTCCAGATGGCCCCCTACGGGAGCAATTCCGTGGGTGAGATCGTGAGTGGCACGAGGCAACCACCGCTCGACCCGTTGCTGGGATCGATCGTCCAGCACCTGCTCGGCGTCGGCCAGCTGCGTCAGCGACTCGTGCCGGCGATCGCCGCCATCTGCACCCTCGTCCTGTTGGCCTGGCTGCTCAGGCGGGTCGGCACGGGATTCGTCGGAGCGGGTGCGCTGTGGATTCTCGCCACCATGCCGTTGTTCGTCCGGTACGCCGCCTATACCCGCCCCTACGCTCTGCCGCTCTTCTTGATGCTTGTCTTCATCGTGGTGACGCAGTGCTGGCTGACCTCGGGGCGTCGTGGCTGGCTGATCCTCGTCGCGCTGGCGGCCGGCGCCCTTCCGCTGTCCCGCGTACCCGAACCGACGGTGTTCCTCCTCACGGTCATCGCCGCGATGATCGTCGGAGGACTGCGCCGTCAGATCGAGTGGAAGCGGGCGCTCCCACCCGCCGTCGTCGCGGGCCTGGCGTTGCTGTTATCCGGCATCCCCATGATCTGGGCGCTCGCGCAGAAGGCGCCGGGCATGTGGGATCCGAATCCCGCGCACCTCGTCGAACGGTGGCCGGCGGGCCTCGAGGAGTTCACGCAGGGGTTTCTGCCGCTCATGGGGCGGGCCATCCCCCTCTGGCCACTGACGGTGGGGCTCGTTGTGCTCGCGTTCATCGTCCCCGCCTCACGTCGAACCCTGGCGTCCTGGTGGTTCTTCTGGCCGTTGGCGGCCGCTCCCGTTGCCTTCGCCCTCGCTTACCACTTTCTTTCTTCGGTCAACTTCGAGACGTTGCCCTACCGCACCAGGGCGGCATACTTCTTCGCTCCCCCGATCATCCTCACGATGGCTGCCCTGGCTTCGGCCATCTGGAACAGCCTCGCCGCGACGACCTGGCTCAGGGTGTGTGTCGGGTTGGTGTTTGCCGGCACCCTGTCCGCTCAGCTCCCCGCACTCCAGGAAACGGTCTCCGAGCCTGACGTACCCGACTTCGCTGCCGCCGGAGCGCTCATCAACGACCATGTGCCTGCAGACGACATCGTGCTCTTCGATCGGCCGGGCCCCCCCGGGAGCTACCACATCGCCTTCCAGGGGTATTCCAGGTACGTGGCGGATGAGCGACGCATCGTCGCGGTGACCCAGCTCCTCCACCACCCCGAGCGGGTGGCTGGGGACGCCGGAATCTACCTGTTGATCGACGGAGCCTGCACCGGATCGCCCTGCTCCTACGGCACCGCGTGGGACAAACCGGTTTCGGGGTGGCGACTGGTGGCCACAGCCAACGAGTTCGCGCTGTACGCGCCGCGGCGAACAGCTCTCGGAGCGGCGGGCGCCGTGGACGGACTGCTCGCCCTCACCCACAGCCTGGGGCCCGCGCTAGGCGCGGTCGAGGCGTTCGCGGCAACGTCATTGCAACTCAGCCTGGGCCGGACCGACGCGGCGGCAAGGATCATCGCGGACCTCTACAAGGTCGCCGGC
>JANLYC010000338.1:0-5739 GCA_031365435.1 Nocardioidaceae bacterium | reverse complement strand
ACATCGACCGGATCTCCCGGCACTACCGAGGTCGCCCCTACGGCAACCGCGAGCGCAAACGCGTCAGCGCGTGGATCGAGATCGACCGGTGGCACGGCTGGGGCGATGCCGACGACTGACGGCGCGAGCCCTGGCGCATAGCGGGTGAAGGCACTAAACCATGCGGTACCCGGAGTGCGTGCGCCCATGCTTGACTTGTGAGACAGCCGCGGCGTGCGCTGCTGACGAGGAGGGTGACGCGACGTGTCGTGGTGGAACCGGGTCGACACCTATCAGCGGGAGCATCGCTGGGCCGGTTTCCCGCTGGGCGTCGTCTACAAGTTCGGTGACGACCAGGGCAACTACCTGGCGGCCCTCATCACCTACTACGCCTTCGTCTCTCTGTTCCCGTTGCTGCTGCTGGGCTCGTCGATCCTCGGTTTCGTGCTGCAAGGGAACCCAGAGCTGCAACGTCAGATCCTCGACTCGACGCTGGCGCGGTTCCCGGTCATCGGAACCGACCTGCAGCAGCCAGGTGGGTTGAAGGGCAGCGGCGTCGCGGTAGCCGTCGGCGCGATCGTGTCGTTGTACGGGGCGCTGGGTGTCGCCAACGCGACCCAGAACGCGCTCAACATCGCTTGGGCGGTCCCGCGCAACCGTCGACCCAACCCGATCATGGCGCGCATCAGAAGCGTGATTCTGCTCTCGGTCGCAGGATTGGCGATCCTGGCCACCACGTTCATCGCCAACGTGGCTGCGGGGGTCTCCGCCCTGGGTGGTGTCGAGCCCGGGATGCGGCTGTTGATCACAGCCGGCACCGTTGTGGTCAACGCGGCCATCTTCACCGTGCTGTTCTGGATGGCGGCAGCGCACGATCACCGCATTCGTCAAGACATTCCCGGGGGCCTGTTCGTCGCCCTGGTCTGGCAGACGCTGCAGCTGTTCGGCTCCGCGTACGTCTCCCGGGTGATCCAGGACTCCGACGCGACGAGCGGCACGTTCGCCATCGTGCTCGGCATGATCGCCTGGATCTATGTCGGCGCTGTCGCGGTCACCTTCGGGATCGAGGTGAACGTCGTGCACGCCAAGCACCTGTATCCGCGGGCGCTGCTCACCCCGTTCACCGACAACGTCGATCTCACCGACGCCGACCGGGCCGTCTACACCGGCTATGCGCAGGCACAGGGGCACAAAGGATTCCAGAGCGTCGACGTCTCGTTCGACGAGCCTGTCCGGCCCGGACACGATCACCTCGACTCACCCCGGGTGCCGAAACGGCGACCGGAGAACGAGCAGGTCCCGGACAAGCGTGATGCCGTATCGTGAAGGGATGACGTCGATATCGCTGCACGCGTGGTGGCTGCCCTGACGGGCGTCGCCTGATCGAGTCTTCTCTCATCCAGCCGCCCCAGGAGGGCGGCTGTCGTACGTCCGGACCTGGGCTTCAACGACTCAGGAGCCACCATGACCCACCAAGTCGCACCACCCCGCGTGCTGTCGGGCATCACGCCGAGCGGGCCTCTCACGCTCGGCAACCACCTGGGCGCGCTGCGGAGGTTCGCAGCCGGACAGGACTCCAGCACGGGCTACTTCTTCGTCGCCGATCTGCACGCCATGACCACCGAGCACAGTCCTACCCGGCTGCGGGAGCTCACCCTCGAGACGGCAGCGCTGTTCCTGGCGTCCGGCCTGGACCCTCACCGGTCCACGGTGTTCGTGCAGTCGCACGTCCCCGAGCACGTCGAGCTCGCCTACCTGCTCGAATGCACGGCTTACGTCGGTGAGCTCGGTCGGATGATCCAGTTCAAGGAGAAGGGTGGTCGCCCGAAGACGCGAGCGAGCCTGTTCACCTACCCCTGCCTGATGGCCGCCGACATCCTCCTCTACGACTCGGAGACCGTGCCGGTGGGCGGTGACCAGGACCAGCACGTCGAGCTGGCGCGGGACCTGGCGATCCGCTTCAACCGTGAGTACGGCGACACCTTTGTCGTGCCTCACCTCGCCCGTGCGGCGTTGGCAGCCCGGGTCGCCGACCTCGCGACACCCACGGCCAAGATGAGCAAATCGGCGCCGGACGATGCGATGGGAGTCATCCGGATGCTCGACCGTCCGGACCTCATCCGGCGCAAGGTGGCCCGCGCCGTCACGGACTCGGGTAACGAAGTGCGCTACGACCCGGTGGGCAAGCCCGGCGTCTCCAACCTGCTCGACATCATGGCGGCGATTCGCAGCGTCGACCCGGGCTCGTTGGCGTCCTCGTTCTCGTCGTACGGCGAGCTCAAGACGGCGTGCACGGAGGAGGTCATCTCAATGCTCGACCCGATCCAGGGCAGGCACGCCGAGCTGATGGCCGACCGCGCGAACCTTCGGCGGATGCTCGCCGCCGGGACAGACTCGGCGCGCGAGCAGGCCAGTGCTGTGCTGAGCCGCGCGCGTGCGGCGATCGGCCTCCTGAGCTCGGCCTGACCGCTGCGTCAACCGCCGAGTCTCAGTCCAGGGCCCGCCCGACAGCCACGGCTCGGGTGTCCGGTGCGGCGATGCGGGCCGCGTCGGCAGCGAGGTCGTCCTCTTGTTCCTGGGAACGCCGTTCGGCCTCGACCCGGGCGCTGTAGGCGTCGACCTCGTTGTCGACGCGCTCCTGGTCCCAACCGAGGATCGGCGCCACCAGCTCAGCCGCCGCCGCAGCCGCGGTCGTGCCACGGTCTGGCGTCTCGATGGAGATTCGGGTCCGTCTCGCCAGGATGTCGTCGAGGTGCAGGGCTCCTTCGTAGGCGGCGGCGTAGACGATCTCGATGCGGAGATACTCCTCAGCGCCAGGAAGAGGTTCGAGCAGCGTATGGTCGTCCGCCGCCAGAGCAAGCAGCTCCTCGGTCATCGAGCCGTAGCGATCGAGCAGCCGCTGCATCCGCCACACCGGGATGTCGGCGTGCCGGGCCAGACGATCGACCTGGTTGACCATCGCGTGATAGCCCTCGGCACCCATGAGCGGGATGTTGTCGGTCACGCTCGGGGGCACGGCACCACTCACGTCCTCCAGAGCCGCGTCGATCGCGTCGGCTGCCATCACCCGGTACGTGGTGTATTTGCCGCCGGCGATCGAGATGAGGCCGGGCTGCGGCCGGGCGACCGCGTGCTCGCGTGACAGCTGCGACGTGGACTCACTCTCACCCGACAGCAGGGGACGCAAGCCCGCATAGACGCCCTGGATGTCGTCGTGGCTCAGCGGCACGGCCAGCACGGAGTTCACGTGGTCCAGGATGTAGTCGATGTCGGCTCGGCTGGCCGCCGGGTGCGCCTTGTGCAGCTTCCACTCGGTGTCGGTGGTGCCGACGATCCAGTGCGTGTGCCAGGGGATGACGAAGAGCACGGACTTCTCGGTGCGCAGGATGAGGCCCGTCTCGGAGTTGATCCGGTCACGTGGTACGACGATGTGCACGCCCTTGGAAGCCAGCACGTGGAACCGCCCGCGTCCGCCGGCGAGCGTCTGGATGTCGTCGGTCCAGACACCGGTGGCGTTGATGACGACCGAGGCGCGTACCTCGATCTCGCGCTCCGTCTCCACGTCGCGGACGCGGGCACCGACGATGCGCTCCCCCGCCCGGTTGAGGCCGATCACCTCAGCAGAGCTGAGCACCGTCGCGCCGTACGTCGCCGCGGTGCGCGCCACCGTCAGGGTGTGCCGGGCGTCGTCGGCCTGCGCGTCGTAGTACATGAGGGCGCCGGTCAGGGCGGTCCGCTTCAGCGCCGGCACCATGCGCAGCGCTCCACCGCGGGTGAAGTGTCGGTGCCTCGGCACGGAGCGGGCACCGCCCATCGAGTCGTACAGGGTCATGCCCGCGCTCACGTACGGCCGTTCCCAGATGCGGTGTGTCAGCGGGTACAGGAACGAGACCGGCTTGACCAGGTGCGGGGCGATCCGCGTCAGCATCAGCTCACGCTCGTGCAGGGCCTCCCGGACGAGACCGAAGTTGAACTGCTCGAGGTAGCGCAACCCGCCGTGGAACAGCTTCGACGAGCGCGACGACGTTCCGGAGGCGAAGTCGCGGGCCTCGACGAGCGCGACGGACAGGCCCCGGGTCGCGGCGTCGAGCGCCGCTCCGGACCCGGTGACACCGCCGCCGATGACGAGCACGTCGAACTTCGTTGCCGCCAGCCGATCCCAGGCAGCGCTACGGTAATTGCCGTCCAGGCGAGCAGGTATCGGCATGAAATGTTCCCTTCGTGTGGTTCTGCGGAACGGAAAATATGAGCAATTCGTGTCGTTGACCCCCGGGTAACAACGCCCCTAGTGTCATACACACTAACCATTGGCGCAGAGGTCGGGGAGGGTTCCTTTTCCGTCCTCCTCTGTCCGGAAGGACAAATTCTGTGGGACTGAGTTTCGGCGACATTTTCCTCAGCGAAATCATGGGCACGGGCATGTTGACCCTGCTCGGTTGCGGCGTCGTGGCCAACGCCGTACTGGCGAAGAACAAGGGCTTCAACGGCGGCTTCTTGATGATCAACTTCGGGTGGGGCATCGCGGTCTTCGCCGGTGTCTACGTCGGCTACAAGAGCGGCGCGCACCTCAACCCAGCGGTCACGGTGGGTCTCTTGTCCAGCGGCGCCGACCTCGGCGGCTTCGGAAACGTCATCGCCTATCTCTCCGGCGAGCTCATCGGTGCCTTCGCAGGTGCGGTGCTCTGCTGGGCGGCCTACCGCGACCACTTCGACGACCCGGAGAGCGAGCCCGGCGCGAAGCTGGGAACCTTCTCCACCGGCCCTGCGATCCGCAACCCCGTCAACAACGTGATCACCGAGATCATCGGCACCTTCGTGCTGGTCTTCGTGATCCTGGCCTTCGGCAAGACACCCGCAGCACTTGGCCCGCTGGCGGTCGCACTGCTCGTTGTCGGTATCGGTTCCTCGCTCGGTGGCCCCACTGGATACGCCATCAACCCCGCTCGTGACCTCGGTCCCCGCATCGCCCACGCCATCCTCCCCATCAAGGGCAAGGGCGGCAGCGACTGGGAGTACTCCTGGATCCCGATCGTGGGTCCACTCATCGGCGGCGTCATCGCCGGTGTTCTTGCCAACATCGTCAACTTCGTCTGATCGGACAGTGACTCTTTATGGCTGACTACATCGCTTCAATCGACCAAGGCACCACCAGCACCCGGTGCATGATCTTCGACCACTCCGGCAGCGTCATCTCCGTCGACCAGAAGGAGCATGAGCAGATCTTCCCGCGCGCCGGCTGGGTCGAGCATGACCCCATCGAGGTCTGGAACAACACGCGTGAGGTGATCGGTGGGGCCTTGTCGAAGGCCAACCTCAACTCCGGCAACATCAAGGCCGTCGGCATCACCAACCAGCGCGAGACCGCGGTGGTCTGGGACCGGACCACCGGACAACCCGTCCACAACGCGATCGTCTGGCAGGACACCCGCACGCAGAAGATCTGTGACGAGCTTGCCGGCAGTGACGGCAACGACAAGTACAAGGCCAAGGTGGGCCTGCCGCTGGCGACCTACTTCTCTGGTCCGAAGATCCGCTGGATCCTCGACAACGTCCAGGGCGCCCGCGAGAAGGCCGAAGCAGGCGACCTGTTGTTCGGCAACATGGACACCTGGGTGCTGTGGAACCTCACCGGTGGTGCGGAGAACGACGGTGTGCACGTCACGGACGTGACCAACGCCAGCCGCACCACAGCAAGACGTTGGCGCCCTTTTCGAGCCACGCGTCGCCAGCTGCCAACGCCATCACCTGTGCCTTCGAGAC
>JANLYC010000142.1:0-6262 GCA_031365435.1 Nocardioidaceae bacterium | reverse complement strand
CGAACCCGAAGGGCGACATCATCCCGCGGCCGATCAAGTCGAACTTCCGTGAGGGACTGTCCGTGCTGGAGTACTTCATCTCCACGCACGGTGCCCGCAAGGGTCTCGCCGACACCGCGCTGCGTACGGCCGACTCGGGTTACCTGACCCGTCGTCTGGTCGACGTCTCCCAGGACGTGATCATCCGTGAGGACGACTGTGGCACCGAGCGCGGTCTGCCCAAGCGGATCGGCGTCCGGCTCGACGACGGCCGGGTCACCAAGGACGAGTATGTCGAGACGTCCGCGTATGCCCGCAACCTCGCGGTCGACGTCACGCATCCTGAGACGGGCGAGGTCATTGCCGTCGGTGGCGATGACATCGGCGACGTCATGATCAACGCGCTCATCGACGCCGGCATCCACGAGGTCAAGGTCCGGTCGGTGCTCACGTGCGACGCCAAGACGGGCACGTGCGCCAAGTGCTACGGCCGCTCGCTGGCAACCGGCAAGCTCGTCGACATCGGCGAGGCCGTCGGCATCATCGCGGCCCAGTCGATCGGTGAGCCGGGCACGCAGCTCACGATGCGCACCTTCCACACCGGTGGTGTGGCTTCGGCCGACGACATCACCGAGGGTCTGCCTCGCGTGGTCGAGCTGTTCGAGGCGCGTCAGCCCAAGGGCAAGGCGCCGATCTCGGAGCTGGCCGGTCGGGTCCGGATCGAGGACACCGACAAGACCCGCAAGATCGTCGTCATCCCCGACGACGGCTCGGAGGAGCAGGCCTACCCGGTCAGCAAGCGCACCCGCCTGCTGGTCGAGGACGGCTCCTCCGTCGCTGTCGGGCAGCAGATGACGGTCGGCAAGGCTGATCCGCAGGACGTGCTGCGGGTGCTTGGTCCGCGCAAGACCCAGGAGCACCTGGTCGACCAGGTCCAGGAGGTCTACCGACGTCAGGCCGTGGCCATTCACGACAAGCACATCGAGATCATCATCCGGCAGATGCTCCGCCGGATCACCGTGATCGAGAGTGGCGACGCCAACCTGCTGCCTGGGGAGCTCGTCGAGCGCACCAGGTTCGAGACCGAGAACCGTCGGGTCGTCGCCGAGGGCGGTACGCCCGCTTCCGGACGTCCTGTGCTGATGGGGATCACCAAGGCATCGCTGGCCACCGAGTCGTGGTTGTCGGCGGCGTCCTTCCAGGAGACGACGCGGGTCCTCACCGACGCGGCGATCCACGGCAAGTCCGACAAGTTGATGGGCCTGAAGGAGAACGTCATCCTCGGCAAGCTCATCCCGGCCGGTACCGGTCTCGAGCGCTACCGCAACATCCGGGTCGAGCCCACCGACGAGGCTCGGGCCAAGGCGTACTCCATCGACTACGACACCTACGACTATGACTTCGGTCAGTCGACAGGTCAGGCCGTGGCGTTGGACGACTTCGACTTCGGTTCCTACCAGAACTAGAGCGCGAAGCACACCGCTGCACGGGGGCGGGCAGGGACGGGCGACCGGCCGCTGCCCGCCCTTCGTCATGGCAGGATGCTGACGTGAGCGATCGCCCCGCATCGGATCCCGCCGAGCCGGCAGCCCCCGAGCCTGACCCGATGGAGGTGTTCCGGACCCTCGCGGGCCGGGCCACCCGTCGGCTCGCCGGCGGCGTACCTCGGCTCCCACGCGACGAGCTGGCCAGCCTGGCGCTCGAGATCGACCGGCTGAAGGAACCAGACGTCTGGGACCGTTATGGCACCGCCGGTCCCGTGTCCGAGCTCGAGAGCGAGATCGCGGACCTGCTCGGTAAGCCGGCCGCGGCCATGTTCCCCAGCGGCACCATGGCACAGCAGTCCGTGCTCAGGGTCTGGAGTGACCGGTCGGCCTCGAAGCGGGTGGCACTGCCGGGGCAGTCCCACCTGCTGTGGCACGAGCTCGACGGTCCCGCACTGCTGCACGGGCTCACGTTCGAACGCCTCAGCCAGGAGCGCGAGCTTCCCACGACAGCGGCACTGGCCGCCATCCCCGGCATACTCGCCGCCGCGCTGCTCGAACTGCCGCTGCGCGACGCGGGCTACCTGCTGCCCAGCTGGGATGACCTGGTCGCATTCTCGGCGGCCTGCCGGGACCGCGGTGTGCCGCTTCACTTCGACGGTGCTCGGCTCTGGGAGTCGCAGCCTCGTCTCGGCCATTCGCTGGCTGAGATCGCCGAGCTGGCAGACACCGTCTACGTGTCGTTCTACAAGGGCCTCGGCGGGTTGAGCGGAGCCGCGGTCGCGGGTGCTGAGGACGTGATCGAAGAAGCTCGCCGTTGGCGGCAGCGGATGGGTGGCACGCTGTTCTCGCTGCTGCCGTACGCCGTGAGCGCTCTGCGCGGACTCCGCGAGGAGCTGCCGACGATGACGGCGCGCTATGAGCGCGCCCTCGAGCTGGCGCCGGCACTCACGGCGCGGGGGATCGGCGTCTTTCCCGATCCGCCGCACACCAACGCGTTCCGGATATCGGTGCCCGTCCCCCATGAGGTCGTGATGCAGCGAATGCTCACCTTCATGGCGGCGGAGGCCACCTCGCTGACCCCGCCGTGGGGCGACAGCGAGATCCCCGGCTCGAGCTGGACGGAGTTCACGGTCGGCGCCAGCACGTTGGAGTGGGACGTGGACGAAGCCGCGGACCTGCTTGCCCGGGTGATCCTGGGTGAGTCCACGAGGAGCGTCGGCGACGGCGACCAGACGCAGAGACCTGCGGTTGGCCCGCGAAACGGCGCCGAGCCCCTGCAGCCGTGAACAGGCCCGTGCCGAACCCCGGGGGCGATGCCCCGGTCCAGCGCCAGCGCGTGTCGGCGCGAGCGCTGCTCCGGCGTGCCGACGAAGTCCTGCTGGCCCGGGTCTCGTCGTCGAGCGCCACCGCGCCTGGGGTCTGGACGCTGCCCGGAGGCGGAGTAGACCACGGTGAGCACCCCGAGGAGAGTCTGCGGCGTGAGGTGTACGAGGAGACCGGCCTGGAGATCGACGTCGGACCCGTGCGCGCGGTCGTCTCTCGCCACTTCACGGGGCTGTCGCCGTGCGGTGTGCTCGAGGACTTCCACGGCATCCACCTCGTGTACGACGCGTCGGTGACCTCGCAGTCCGACGAGCCACGTGTCGTCGAGGTCGACGGCACCACGGATGCCGTGGGCTGGTTCAGCGTCGCCGAGGTGCTCAGCCCAGGTTTTCGGACCTCGTCCGTCGTGCGTCAGATGCTCGATCGGCCCGACCCGCTGGGGCGGACTGGGGAATCCCCGCCGGCGAGGTAATGTTGATTACATGATTACTAAGAATGCCACCGACGAGGCGATCATCGCCTGGTTCGCGGGCCGGCTGCCCGCTGCATGGACTGCCCAGCAGCCTCAGATCACGATCGATCGTGAAGAGATCACGGTGCGGATCACCCTGGACCCGGTCGAGCTCGGCGATGATGCCACCGAGGACGCTCGACGCGAGGCCGCAGCCGGGCGGATCTCCGCCTGGCGCGAGGAGACCCGTGCGGACCGCATGGCCGTGGCCCGCGAGGCCGAGTCCCGGTTCGAGCGCAAGGTGTCCTGGGGAGCCGGTATCGGAGATCACGGCGTCCTGTTCACCCATCTGGCGGTGCCGGTGATGACCCGGTTGCGGCAGCCGCAACGGCACGTCCTCGACACCCTGGTCGAAGCCGGTGTCGCGCGCTCTCGGGCCGATGCACTGAAGTGGTGCGTGCGCCTGGTGGGTCAGCACAGCGAGGCATGGCTGGCTGAGCTGCGCGGGGCGTTGGAGAACGTCCAGGCCGTGCGCGAGCGCGGTCCCGCCTGACTCACCCAGCCGATGCCGGCGGGTGCCTACCCGTTGCCGTTCGAGTCAGGTCCTGGGGCCCTGGCTGCGCGGACAAGCCGTTTTGACCCTGATCCGTGCAGCCGGTAGCCTTGCACACGGAATTCAACTGAGCCTGGGCTATCCAGGCCCCTTCGTGTGCCGCTGGTGCCGACCGGTACGACTCGTACCTCCCGGACACCTCAGCCGCGAAAGTCTGTACGTGACTCACGTTCGTCTCAGCAGGTCGACGATGTGTTCGTGGCCGGGGCGATACGCCCGATCGCGGGGGTCGCGACTGCAGATGCCCAAGCGTAGAACCCCCAGGAACGACCGACAGGAAAGAGAACGACGCGGTGCCCACCATCCAGCAGCTGGTCCGTAAGGGCCGCCAGGACAAGGTGTCGAAGACCAAGACGCCGGCCCTGAAGGGATCTCCTCAGCGGCGCGGCGTGTGCACGCGTGTTTACACGACCACGCCGAAGAAGCCGAACTCCGCGCTCCGTAAGGTCGCGCGCGTGCGCTTGACCAGTGGGATCGAGGTCACGGCCTACATTCCAGGCGTCGGCCACATCCTGCAGGAGCACTCGATCGTGCTCGTGCGAGGCGGACGTGTGAAGGACCTGCCGGGTGTCCGCTACAAGATCATCCGCGGCTCGTTGGACACCCAGGGTGTCAAGAACCGCAAGCAGGCTCGCAGCCGCTACGGCGCGAAGAAGGAGAAGAGCTAATGCCCCGTAAGGGCCCGGCCCCCAAGCGCCCGATCGAGAACGACCCGGTCTACGGCAGCCAGCTGGTCACGCAACTGATCAACAAGGTGCTCGTCGACGGCAAGAAGCAGGTCGCGGAGCGCATCGTGCACACCGCTCTCGAAGGATGCCGCGACAAGACCGGCACCGACCCCGTCGTGACGCTCAAGCGCGCCCTCGACAACGTCAAGCCGACCCTCGAGGTGCGCAGCCGCCGCGTCGGTGGTGCGACCTACCAGGTTCCGGTCGAGGTCCGTGCGACCCGCTCGGTCACGCTGGCGCTGCGCTGGCTTGTCCAGTACTCGCAGGCCCGCCGCGAGAAGACCATGTCCGAGCGCCTCATGAACGAGCTGCTCGACGCCTCGAACGGGCTCGGCGCGGCCGTCAAGCGTCGCGAGGACACCCACAAGATGGCCGAGTCCAACAAGGCCTTCGCGCACTACCGCTGGTAATACGTCGATGCGCGGAGTTGAGCTCGTTGTCGTCGTGGCTCTGACGCCGTCCATCGATCCGTATCTCCATCCGCCCATAGACCGTTAGGGAACGCCAACCGTGGCAACCGACATCACCACCGACCTCGGCAGAGTCCGCAACATCGGCATCATGGCTCATATCGATGCCGGCAAGACCACGACCACCGAGCGGATCCTCTTCTACACCGGCATCAACTACAAGATCGGTGAGGTTCACGAGGGCGCTGCCACGATGGACTGGATGGAGCAGGAGCAGGAGCGTGGCATCACCATCACCTCCGCTGCCACCACCTGCATGTGGAAAGACCACACCATCAACATCCTCGACACGCCGGGTCACGTCGACTTCACCGTTGAGGTCGAGCGGTCGCTGCGGGTGCTCGACGGTGCCGTCGCCGTCTTCGACGGTGTCGCCGGTGTCGAGCCCCAGTCCGAGACCGTATGGCGACAGGCGGACCGCTATCGCGTGCCGCGCATGTGCTTCGTCAACAAGCTCGACCGCACCGGCGCGGAGTTCCACCGCTGCGTCGAGATGATCGAGTCGCGGCTCGGTGCCGTCCCGCTGGTGCTCCAGATCCCGATCGGCACCGAGGCCGACTTCATCGGCGTCGTCGACCTGGTCCAGATGCGTGCTCTCACGTGGCGCGGCGAGACCATGAAGGGCGAGGACTACGACGTCGAGGAGATCCCGGCCAGCCACGCCGATGCCGCCCGCGAGTGGCGTGACCGCCTCTTCGAGACGATCGCCGAAGCCGACGACGAGATGATGGAGCTCTACCTCGAGGGCGAGGAGCCCACGGTCGAGGCGTTGCAGGCTGCGATCCGGCGCGCCACCATCGCGAGCAAGCTCACCCCCGTCCTCACGGGGACTGCGTTCAAGAACAAGGGCATCCAGCCGCTGCTGGACGCGGTCGTCGCCTACCTGCCCTCACCCCTCGACGTACCGGCCATCGAAGGTCATGACATCAAGGACGACGAGATCTCGGTGCAGCGGCAACCCAACGAGAGCGAGCCGTTCTCGGCGCTCGCCTTCAAGATCATGGCCGACCCGCACCTCGGCAAGTTGACCTTCTTGCGCGTCTACTCCGGTCGTCTCGACACCGGCACCACAGTCCTCAACCCCACCAAGGGCAGGAAAGAGCGGATCGGCAAGATCTACCGGATGCACGCCAACAAGCGTGAGGAGATCGCGTCGATCGGTGCCGGCCACATCGTCGCGGTGATGGGGCTCAAGGACACCACGACGGGCG
>JANLYC010000129.1:0-4863 GCA_031365435.1 Nocardioidaceae bacterium | reverse complement strand
CAGCATGGTCGCGACGAATCCGGCGACAGACAGCGCTGTCCACATCAGCTGCTGGCGGGCGAACGTCTGGGCATCGCCGGCGATCGCCAGGTTGGCGAGGTCGATGCGATGGATCATCGCCAGCCCGATGCCGTTGAGGGCCACCGCCGCGGGAAGGATGACGGGATCGGCGTACGGCGCCTTGAACCGGACGACAACGTGACAGGCGACAGCGAGCACCACCAGTCCGCCGCCGTAGCCGACGATGTCGGGAGGCACCTTGTCCTGGGCGCCCAGGCCGACGAGGGCATACGAACCCACGCCGAGAGTCAGCGCCAGCAGCAGCAGGAACAGCTCGGCGCCGCGGCGTTTGCGCGGCACGAAGGAGCTGACGAAACGCCCCGAGGTCGACGTGGGCGGCGCGCTCATGAGGCCGTTCCTGTCGTCGGGGTAGCGCCGGCGCACTCCTCGGGGGAACCGCCGCTGCTGCTGCCGCCGGTACCTCCCGTGCCTCGGGTCCCCGAGGTGTTCTTGGTGTTCTTGGTGCCCTTCGTACCCGAGCTTCCGCCCTTGCTGGTCGGCCCCGGCTTGCTCTGGCCGGATGACCGTGTGGACCGTGGTGTGCGCGTCGATGTCGTGGACCCGGGCGACTTGGTGGCGGAGCTGTTCGACGTGGTCGCTCGCGGCTCGCAGTTGCGGGCGAACGTGCGGAGCCGATCTACGATGGCGCGGGCGTCGGCGAGGTCGGATGCGCTGAGGCCGTCGACCACCTGGCTGCGCCGATAGCTGGGCAGCTGCGACAAGGTGACGTCCTGGAGCTCGTAGACGTGGTGGAGCTTGATGCCGGGCAGGTCGGCCTGCACGCCCTGGAAGATGGCTACCTTTCCGTCAGCCGAGGACACGTAGTACTGTGTCTGGCTCCAGTTGTAGGACGACACACTGACCGTCGCGATGATCGCCAGGATGACGGCGGCGACGACGCCGCGGAAGATCCAGCGGTAGCGCTTGGGCTCGCGTGGTGCGTACCGCAGCTCCTCGGGGTCGATGTCCTCCGGCAGGAGCATCGCGTCCTCGGGCTCCTCGCGGTGGGCCCAGCCACGCAGTCGGCTCCAGGCCCGGGGATGTTCAGAGGCGGCTCCGACGACGAGCGGTTCCGCGCCTGGATCCGCAGCAGCCTCGTCGACGACGTCTGCGAGCACGACGGTGATGTTGTCGTTGCTCATGTTCTCGAGCGCCAGCGTGAGGAGCTCGGCACAAACACTCTCGTTGGTGCCGATGGACAGCACGCGCTCGAGGCGGTCGTGCGGTACGAAGCTGGAGAGGCCGTCGCTGCAGAGCAGGATGCGGTCGCCGGCCTGGACGTCATACAGCGTGAGGTCGGGATCGTTGTCGTGGCGGCCGTCGAGAACCTTGAGCAGCAGAGATCGGTGCGAGTGCACCTTCGCCTCGTCCTCGGTGATCCGGCCCTCGTCGATCAGGCTCTGTACCCACGTGTGATCGCTGGTCAGGCGCAGCAGCTCGCCGTCGCGCCACAGATAGGCGCGGGAGTCGCCGAGGTGAGCGACGCCGATGCGCTCACCGTCGAACAGGACGGCGTCGATCGTCGTCCCCATGCCCTCGACGCCGGAGTCCTCCTCGATGGCCTCGGACAACCGGTCGTTGGCGCGGTGCACGGCGCCTGCGAGGGCCTCGAGCAGGTCGTCCGGCGCAGGGGCGTCGAGGCGACGCATCGTCTGGACGGCGAGCGACGAGGCGAGGTCACCGGCGGGAGCCCCGCCCATCCCGTCGGCCACCATCAGGAAATGCGGTCCCGCGAAGCCGGAGTCGTCGTTCTTCTTGCGGACGCGACCAACGTCGGAGACCGCTGCGAACCGCAGACTGAGAGCCATCGGCTACTTCTTCAGTTCGGCAATCGTCTTGCCGATGCGCACCTGGACGCCGATCGCGACCACCATCGGAGTCGTGATGCGCTGGCTGCCGATGTAGGTGCCATTGGTCGAGCCGAGGTCCTCGACATACCAGTCGTCGCCATGGGGGACGAAGCGCGCGTGCCGGGTCGAGACGTAGTCGTCGTCGAGGCGTATGGTCGCGTCGGCGCCACGGCCGAGCAGGATCGGGCTGCCCTCGAGCGGTACGGAGATCCCCGCATTGGCTCCCTCGCTGATGACGAGCTGGGTCGGGGCGCCCCGTCGCTTCTTCGGCGGGCGTTTGCTGGCCTTGGTCGGTTTAGGGGTGGCTGCGGCACGTTGGGGGTCGACGCGCTCGCCGAACATGTCGGATCGGATCACCGAGACCGATGACAGGACGAACATCCACAGCAGCGCCAGGAAGCCGACCTTGATCAACGTCAGCGTGAGCTCAGACACCGGTGACCCGACCTGGTGCGGGGGACGACGGGCCGGACTCGTGGGACGACTCGCCGCCGGACGTGTGGGCCGACGGGGGTTGCGGCCCGGAGGGTCCGGGGGGTGTTGTCTGCGGGCGGTAGGGCGGGTACGGCGAGTCGTCCTGGGCTCCCGACGGCCCCGCCGCCGGTGTTGGTCCCGGTGCCTGCGGACCTGGGCCGGGTGGCCTCGCGCCCGGGCCGGGGGCTGAGACTCCGGGCTGCAGGGCGGGCCGCGCCGGCGCGCCACCCACGTGTACGACGATGCGGGTGTTGCCGATCTGGACCACCGAGCCGTCGCCGAGCACGGCCTGCTGCACGCGCTGACCGTTGACGGTCGTGCCGTTCGTCGACCCCAGGTCGACGACGCTGACCGACGCGGTGCCACTGCCGGGCTGGACCCGGAACTCGACGTGACGGCGGGAGACGCCGGGGTCGTCGATGCGGAGGTCGGCGTTGCTGCCGCGGCCGATGGTCAGGCCTGGAGACTCCAAGGGGTGTCGAGTGCCGTTGATCTCGAGGAACAACGGCGCACGGCCGATCGCGGTGTCGGTGAGACTCTGCCCGGCCACCGGGGTGACCACGGCTTCGGCTTCGCTGCGCACGCGGAACCGACCGGTGGTGAGGTCGTCAGCGCGGGTGAAGTTCATCGAGATGGGGCCGGTGAACATGTAGTGCTGGTCCTCGGCGTGCTCATGCAGCATGGCGGCCAGCTCACGCGAGAGCGTGTCGCCGTACGTCGAGAGACGGTCGAAGTCAGGACCGGAGAGGTCGATGGTGAAGTTGTTGGGCGCGAGTCGCCGCTCGCGGCTGAGGATCTGGGCGGAGTTGTCAACCTCGCGCTGGAGGGCCGCAGCGATCTCCATCGGCTGCACCGCGCTGCGGAACGCCCGGGCGAAGGCGCCGGTCACCATCTGTTCGAGGCGGAGCTCGAAGCGGTGCAGGGCCCCCACGGGCTCTCACCTCCTCGCTCGACTCGGCAGTCCGGACACGCAGGACGATCTGGCCCGACCTGGTGGGACCGGGCGCGATCTGGCGTGACCTGGTGGTGGGCCACGACGTGATCGTCGGGCTCGATCGTAGCCGGAATGCCCTCAAGCGCGACCATCGGCGCAGCGTAGAGCGTGGTCGGGAGCATGTCGGGTGCGTGTTAGTCTTTCTCTTCGCCGTGGGCTGGTTCCCGCCGGTCTCGCGCCCTGGTGCGAGCGGGTGAGGCAGGTCGCGGCGTTGCGCGCGGGTGGCGGAATAGGCAGACGCGCACGGTTCAGGTCCGTGTGCCCGAAAGGGCGTGGGGGTTCAACTCCCCCCTCGCGCACAACACCCTCAGGTCTTCTGACCGGGGGGTGTGGTGGCTGGTGAGGTGCGCTGGAGGGCAGCGACGGCGCGGAGCTGGTTGAGCTGCTCGGCTTTTCCGGGACTGGCTCGGCGGAGGCTCTCTTCTTGGGGCCACTCCATACACCAAACCTACCTTCGTCCCGTTGGATCAACGCTGGCGTTCAGGGCGAACGCGGGAAGCAGTGATTGCGGGGGGACCAGCGTCTTTCCGCCGCATGTGACTGTCAAGAAGTCCACGTCGCGTCGAACACTGCGCCACTCCTGGACGGCGGCAACCCTTCTCCCCCGTCCCAGGCCGTCCCGCCGGAACGACGCTCGGCTCGAACATGGGCAACGTGCAAGCCACGCTTGGAACGTCAAGGGTATGAATCGCCCGCCAACGTGCAATAGGGAGAGTGCAATCTGCCCGCGCTGCACGAGCTGCGCGGGCCTAGCCCCGTCCCACGTCACTTCTCCCACCGGAATATCATCACCGTGCCTGCAATGCCTACGTCGCACCCTCGGACCCGCTGCTTACCGCCCAGATAGACGCGGGCGACAGGCGCGCTTCCGGACAGGCCGTTGTGCGAGCTCTTAGGGCGCCAGCGCGGCTGACGGCCCGTCCAGCGGTAGGCGCGCGAGGACCTCGCCGTCGTCGTCGACGGCTCCCGTCGGGACGAAGCCGAGTGCCTCGTAGAAGCCGGCTGGACTGCCATCGTCAAGCGCGTAGCTGGTCAGTAGTTCGGTGCCACCTTGGCGTCGAATCAGGTCCACGATCTGTCGCATGACCTCACGGCCGTAGCCGAGGCGCTGGTGGCGGTGGTCGATGAGCAGTTTCCACAGAAACCACGGGCCAATAATGCCGGGAGGTTGGGGGTTGACATTCCAGGCCAACATGACGAACCCGACGGGCAGGTCGTCGGCGTAAACGGCCCGTACCCATGGGTTGGCCTGGGGGACCTCGGCGGCCTCTGCCAGCGAGCCGACCACCGAGGACACGAAGCGCTCTTGGTCCGGTCTTGCACGGAGCGCTCGGACCGAATCGGTGTTGTCCTCGGTGACCTCGCGAAGGCATATCGTCACGAACGACACGCTACGCCCAGTGCCCGAAGGCGAAGTGGGCGAGTTGTGCCTGGCCGGAGCGTTGGTAGGGCGTGGCTACCGAAATAGTCCCGAGATGACGGCCA
>JANLYC010000124.1:0-1919 GCA_031365435.1 Nocardioidaceae bacterium | reverse complement strand
ACAACGACCAGCGCACCTTCAGTCCGCAGATGCAAACATTCATGGAGAACCTGGCGTTCACCCTCGGCGTCGGGGCGAGCCTGACCGATGTGCGATCGGCGACATCGTCCGCCTACCGCGAGTTGGCGTTGGTCTACAACGCTGACGTCAAGTCGAACAACGGGAGCGCCTATCCAACCACTCCTGGCCACTTCGACCAGCCGGCGGCGTGCGTCAACGATTGATCGACCAAATCATCTCGTGATCAATCGCGCGGCCCGGGGCCGTGGCCAAGACGGGTAACCGCCTGCGCGTGGCCGTCCGGCGAGGTAACCCGGTGGGGCGCTCACACGAGTCCCGGATGGCGGAGCGTCTCGAGACCGTGGACCTCGTTGCCCTCTTACTCGGCGAGAAACTCTGCGATAGCGGTCGCGCACATTTCGGGGTGGTCCAACAGCAGCAGGTGGCCCGCGTCGTCGACGATCCGGAGGCGCGAATCGGGAAGTCGGCGGGCAAGGATGCGGGCGTTTATCGGCGGGACGATTCGGTCGGCAGCACCGGACATGACCAGCGTCGGGGTCTTCACCCTGTGAAGCCAGGGAAGGCTCGACCAACCGGCGACAGCGGTGAGTTGCCCGCCGTACCCCCATAGGGACGGCGGACGGGCCCTTCGAGCATTGATCTGATGGCGGAGGTTGTCTTCGTCCGTCGCCACGGTGGGACCGTAGAGGGTCTTGGCGATCAGGCGCATGAAGGTCGGGGAGTAGTAGCGCAGCGGCGTGGCCAACAGCGCGAGCGACAGCGGATTGCCGGGGACGCCGCCGATCCCGCACGTCGTCGACGCGAGTACCAGCCTGCGGACCCGGCGAGGATTTCTCAGCGCAAGCTCTTGGGAAACGGCGCCCCCGAACGACACGCCGAGTACATCAGCACTCGGATGCCCGAGGGCGTCGAGGAGATGAGCAGCTTGCCGGGCAAGTCCGGGCATGCGGCGGGGGATCACACGTGGTGGCGACTCCCCAGTGCCCGACGCGTCGTAGGCAATGGTCTGGATCCCGTGGGAATGGAGGGCGCGCTCCAGTGGATCCCACATCTCGATGTTGCCGCCGAGGCCCATCACGAGCATCAGCGGTTTTCCTTCACCTCGCACGGACACTCGGATGAGCTGTCCGTCGACGCGTACGAATGTCAGCATTTCGTTACTTGAGCTGGACGTATCGGCCTGGCGCCGGATCGAGTGGTGGGTGATCATCGTTGCCGAGCGTCGTTCGGGCCGGTCGCTTGGGTCCGGAGTGGACGCCAAGCCAGAGTAGCCAGTGGTCCCACCACGTGCCCTGGTTTTGGGTCGCACCTTCGCGCCACGCCTCGGCATCGGGCGGTGGGGCGCCCGGCCGGGTGAGGTACGAGGACTTCTTGTTGCCCGGCGGGTTCACGATGGCCTGGATGTGGCCGCTCGAACTCAACACGAACTGGGTGTCACCACCGAGCAGCTGCGTCGCCTGGTAGGCGCCCTTCCACGGGATGATGTGATCCGTCGTGCCGGCCAGAACGTAGGCATCGCAGGTGACGGCGCCGAGGTCGATAGGCGTGCCGAGCACCTTGATCCCGCCTGGTTGGGTGAGCTCGTTCGAGCTGAACATGTCGAGAAAGTCAGAGTGCAGGCCGGCTGGGAGCCGCGTGGTGTCGGCATTCCAGTAGAGGATGTCGAAGGCGGGCGGGTTCTGTCCCATGAGATAGTTGTTGACCCAGTAGTTCCACACCAGGTCGTTGGGCCGAAGCCAGGCGAACACTTTCGCGAGGTCCTTTCCGTCGAGAACCCCCGCCTTTTGCGACTTTGTGCGAGCTGCCTCTATCGCGGCCTTGGAAGCGAGCATCCCGATCAGCGATTCCTGCGCCATGTCCAGACCGGCGACCATCAACGTCGCCGAGTGCACGAGCGG
>JANLYC010000112.1:0-5142 GCA_031365435.1 Nocardioidaceae bacterium | reverse complement strand
CACACCGTCGTTGACCTCGCGCAGGTTGTGCGGCGGGATGTTGGTCGCCATCCCGACCGCGATGCCCGCGGATCCGTTGACGAGCAGGTTGGGGAAGCGCGCCGGCAGCAGCACCGGCTCCTGGCTGCGGCCGTCGTAGTTGGGCCGGAAGTCGACCGTGTCCTCGTCGATGTCGCGGACCATCTCCATCGCCAGCGGCGCCATCTTGCACTCGGTGTAGCGCATGGCGGCGGCGCGGTCGTTTCCCGGCGAACCGAAGTTGCCCTGGCCGGAGACCAGGGGTGCCCGCATGACCCAGGGCTGGCTGAGCCGGACCAAGGTGTCGTAGATCGCCGTATCTCCGTGCGGGTGGTACTGACCCATCACGTCGCCGACGACGCGGCTGCACTTGGAGAAGCCGCGGTCGGGCCGGTAGCCACCGTCATACATGGCGTAGAGCACGCGGCGGTGTACCGGCTTGAGGCCGTCGCGTACGTCGGGCAGAGCCCGGCCGACGATGACCGCCATCGCGTAGTCGATGTAGGACCGTTGCATCTCGGTCTGGAGCTCGACCGGTTCGATGCGGCCGCCGACCGGGATCTCGGGAGTGGTCGTTCCGTCGTCAGTCACCGCGTGAATCCTTTACTCGTCGAACGATTGAGCATGTTGCTGGCTCCAGGTGGTTGTTGAGCCGGACCGCGCGACTTCATCGCGGCGCCCATCAGATGTCAAGGAACCGGACGTCCTTTGCATTGCGTTGGATGAACGAGCGGCGCTGCTCGACGTCCTCGCCCATCAGGATGGAGAAGATCTCGTCGGCCTGGGCCGCGTCGTCGAGCGTCACCTGTGAGAGGACGCGGTTGTCAGGGTCCATCGTGGTGTCCCAGAGCTCGTCGGCGTTCATCTCGCCGAGACCCTTGTAACGCTGGATCGCGTTCTCCTTCGGCAGCTTCTTGCCGCCGGCCTTCCCGGCCTCGAGCAGCGCGTCGCGCTCGCGATCGGAGTAGACGTACTCGTGGGGATGCGGGTTGTTCCACTTCAGCCGGTAGAGCGGCGGACGGGCCAGGTAGACGTAGCCACCTTCGATCAGCGGCTTCATGAAGCGGAACAGCAACGTGAGCAGCAGCGTCTGGATGTGGTGGCCGTCGACGTCGGCGTCAGCCATCATCACGATCTTGTGGTAGCGCAGCTTGTCGGCGTCGAAGTCTTCCTGGATCCCGGTACCCAGCGCGGAGATGATCGCCTGTACCTCGGTGTTGGCCAGGACGCGGTCGATCCGGGCCTTCTCGACGTTCAGGATCTTGCCGCGGATCGGGAGGATCGCCTGCACGCGCGGGTCACGCCCGCCGCGCGCCGAGCCGCCGGCGGAGTCACCCTCGACGATGAAGACCTCGCACTCGGCCGGGTTGGTCGACTGGCAGTCCGAGAGCTTGCCGGGCAGGCCGCCGCCGCCGAGCAGGCCCTTGCGGTTGCGGGCCAGGTCGCGTGCCTTGCGGGCCGCGACCCTGGCCGTCGCCGCGGCGATGCCCTTGCGGACGATGTCGCGACCTTCAGCCGGGTTCTTCTCGAACCACTGGCCGAGCTGGTCGTTGAGGATCTTCTGGGTGAAGGACTTGGCCTCGGTGTTGCCCAGCTTGGTCTTGGTCTGACCCTCGAACTGCGGCTCGGCGAGCTTGACGGACACGATGGCGGTCAGCCCTTCGCGGACGTCGTCACCGGACAGCCGGTCTTCCTTCTTCTTGATCAGCCCCCACTCCTCGGCCCAGTTGTTGACCGTCGTCGTCAGAGCGGCGCGGAAGCCCTCCTCGTGGGTGCCACCCTCGTGGGTGTTGATCGTGTTGGCGAAGGTGTGCACAGACTCGGTGAAGCTCGAGTTCCACTGCATCGCGACCTCGAGGCTCATGCCGATGTCGTCGTTGGACGCCTCGAACGCGATGATCGTGCGGTGGATCGCGTCCTTGGTGGAGTTGAGGTGCTTGACGTAGTCGACCAGACCGTCCTGGTACAGGAAACGCCGCTCGATGCCGCCCGCGTGGTCGGACCGGATGCCGTCGGCGCCGCCGTC
Organism: Nocardioidaceae bacterium; assembly: GCA_031365435.1. Taxonomy (GTDB): domain Bacteria; phylum Actinomycetota; class Actinomycetes; order Propionibacteriales; family Nocardioidaceae; genus JANLYC01. Next base: position 3,098 of record JANLYC010000112.1, on the reverse strand, counting down.
GACCGAGGCGTCGATCGTCTGGTCCGCGACCGCATCCGCGATGCCGGCCGCCCGCTCGGGGCGCTCGTCCCGGACGACGATCTGCAAGCCCTTGTTCAAGAAGGCCATCTCACGGAAACGTGACGCGATCGTCTCGAAGGAGTGGTCGGTCGTCTCGAAGATGGTCTTCGACGGCCACCACGAGACCGTGGTCCCGGTCTCGTCAGTGGCCTCGTGCCTTTCGAGCGGTCCATCGGGCACCCCGAACGTGAAGGACTGGGTCCAGCGGTAGCCGTCGTTCTTGACGTCGACGATCAGCTTCTCGCTCAACGCGTTGACGACCGAGGATCCGACGCCGTGCAGGCCGCCGGACACCTTGTAGCCACCGCCACCGAACTTGCCTCCGGCGTGCAGCTGCGTCAGCACCAACGTGACGGCAGGCACGCCCTCGATCGGGTGGATACCGGTCGGGATGCCCCGGCCGTTGTCGATGACGCGTACACCGCCGTCGGCGAGCAGCGTCACGTCGACCAGGTCGCAGTACCCCGCCAGCGCCTCGTCGACCGCGTTGTCGACGATCTCGGTGACCAGGTGGTGTAGTCCTCGTTCGCCGGTGGAACCGATGTACATGCCGGGTCGCTTGCGCACGGCCTCGAGGCCTTCGAGCAGCGTGATGTCGGAGGCGTCATACGTGCCCTCATCGGGCTCCACTGCTGGTGCGTCCGCTACCTCAGGGGAGACGAGATCGCTGCGGTCTGTCGCTCCGTCGGTAGCACTGCCGTCGTCAGCATCGCCCTGGCCGGTGGTGCCGCCGCTGCCGTTCTCGCCGTAGGTCACGCTTGCGTCCTCCGAAGTCGATCGTCGAGCCGGCCCGGGCCTTGCGCCACATCTGCGCGAAACCATGTCAACTCAGCACAAAGGCCGCCGGTGCAGTATGCGAGGCGTCAGTCCCGCTCCTGTCCCCTCCGGGTCAGGTCCACACGGTGAAGCGGCCTTCCTTGAACGTTTCGAGTATAGGCGATTCCCTGGCTGATGACGGCATTGGCAGGCTCGGGGGACGGGGTGGATTGATGCAGAACACTGTCCACAAGGGCCTGGAGCGGCAGTTGCAGCCGCCAGCAGGGTCGGGTATGTGTCCCTCCACGTCCGAGCGGCTCTCAGATCGGCTGCTGGCCCCTCGAGGCCGTTCGGACTTCGGACGTCCCGGGGGCCGGATCAGCCGTACGTGTCGCGCGGACCACGGCCGCCACGAACCGTCCGCCGACCACGGCGCCACGACGGAGCCGCCGGCCCCGCGACGTCGATCCGGAGCACCGTCCCGTGCCCGAGCTCCTCGTTGAGCCGACGTACGACGTTCGGTGCGAGCAACGTGAGCTGGGTGGCCCACGCGGTGGAGTCCGCCCGGACCGTCAGCCGGCCCTCGGCGAAGGACTCCGGGGTGCAGTGCTCAGCCACCTCACCCCCGACGATCTGCGACCACCGACCGAAGACGCCGTGGACGGCGAGGTCGGTGGCCCAACCACTCTCGGTGACGAGCTTGTCGACGGCGGAACCGATCAGTCCCGGGTCGCGATCATCGGGGTGAGCACCCGACAGCTTGGGGTTGTCGGCTCTCGGGGAGGTTCGTCGCCCGGTCGACCGGCGCGCCTGCCCACGCAGCCCGGAGGCAAGCGCCCTGGCGGTCTCCAGCCCGGTGGGGTCGTGCGGAGGGGCCGCCTCGTCCACAGACTCCGTCGATGTCGTCCTGGGTGGGGGCAGCTCGGTCCGGGCGCTCTGGTCAGCAGGCTCAGGCACTCGTCACCGTCCCTTCACGCACGTCGAAAAGGTGCTCCACGAGCGCCGTCGGCACGTCATCGCGGACGGCCGCCGTCACCAACACCTGCTCGGTCTCGGCGACCAGCTGGGCGAGCCGTCCGCGCCGAAGATCATCGAGCTCGGCGAAGACGTCGTCCAGGATGAGCACCGGGTCGTCGCCATCGGCGCGGAGGAGCTCGAAGGCCGCCAGGCGCAGTCCGAGAGCGAACGACCAGGACTCACCATGACTCGCGTACCCCCGTGCAGGCAAGGCCCCGAGCGACAGCACCAGGTCGTCGCGGTGGGGCCCGACAAGGCTTACTCCGCGGTCGAGCTCGTCGCTGCGTCGCTCGCCGAGCGCGGTCAGGATCGCCGCCGTCAGCGCCTCACGATCGACCAACCCGGGCTCGACCTCGAGCGACGGTTTGTAGGCCAGCGTGGCCTCGTTGCCGCCGTCTGCTCTCGGCACCGACACGGAAAGGTCCGCGTAGTGGCGGGCCACGTGCGGCCGTAGCTCCTCGACCAGGAGCAACCGGGCCGCCAACAGTTCGGCCCCCGCTCTGGCAAGGTGCGCGTCCCACACCTCGAGCGTGGCCAGCGCGCCTTCGTTGCGTGGTCCCGACCGGCGCCCACCCGCCGTCTTCAGCAACCTGTTCCGTTGGCGCAGGACGCGGTCGTAGTCGGCCCGGACGCCGGCGTAGCGCGGCTGCCGGGCCACCAGCAGGTCGTCGAGGAACCGCCGGCGGTCGCTGGGATCACCCTTGACGAGACCGAGATCCTCCGGTGAGAAGACGACCGTGCGCAGGATGCCGAGCACCTCGCGGGCGCGCGGCACGGCTCCCCGGTTGAGCCTCGCCCGGTTGGACTTGCCTGGGTTGATCTCCAGCTCGATGAAGGCCTGGCGGTCGTCCCGCTGGATCGTCGTACGCACGATGGCCTGCTCGGCCCCGAACCGCACCAGTGGCTGGTCGCTCGCGACGCGATGCGACGACTGCGTAGCGACGTAGTCGATCGCCTCAACCAGGTTGGTCTTGCCCTGGCCGTTGGGTCCGATGAACGCCGAGACGCCAGGCGACAGCTCGACGTCCGCCGAGGCGTAGGAACGGAAGTCGACCAAGGTGAGGTGGGACACGTGCACCGGGGACGTGCCTCCGGTCAGCGCAACTCGGAGGTCACGAGGACTGCTCGACGTCCGCCGAGGGAGTGGCCCTCTTGCCGCCACCGGAACGCACCGCGTGACCACCGAACTGGTTGCGCATCGCGGCAACGGCCTTCATCGCCGGCGACTCGTCCTGCCGCGACTGGAACCGGGTGTACAGCGCCGC
>JANLYC010000110.1:0-4175 GCA_031365435.1 Nocardioidaceae bacterium | reverse complement strand
CGTTGCCGGGCGTTTCTCACCGACTCCGACCCGACCGCCCCCCACTGATTGCCCCCTCCCGGACGGTAGTTCCTGTCCCCTGGCCCTCCACGTTTGCCTTGTTCACAAGCCGGGTGGCTTGCGAACAAGGCAACTATGCCTACGGAACGGGGGATCTGCCTTGCTGGCTTCGAGGGCTGACGGTTACCGCTCCGGGTTGCCGTCTCGCTGTTCGCGAAGTACCTGATCGCGCTCGGCTGGTTCGTCGTACCGCGTGTCGCGCGACCTGGATTTCGCTCGTGCACCCTCGATGGCAATCGGTATGACGGAGATGAGCACCAGGGCCAGCAGGACCAGATCGATGTGCTTGGCCAGGAAGTCGACCTGGCCCAACCAGTATCCGAGCAGCGTCACCCCGGTCGCCCAGGCCACACCACCGATCGCGGAGTAGGTGATGAACCGCCGGAACGGCATCCGCCCGACCCCGGCCGCCAGCGTGATGAAAGTCCTGACGATCGGCACGAAGCGGGCGAGCAGGATCGCCTGGTTTCCGTACTTGTCGAAGAACGCGAACGTCCGGTCGATGTGCTCCTGCTTGAAGAAGCGCGAATCGGGCTTGTTGAAGACAGCAGGGCCGAGCTTGGCGCCGACGCCGTACCCGACCGCGTTGCTCAGCACCGCCGAGACGCTCAACACCAGGCACGCCAGCCACAACGGCACGCTGATCTTGTCCTGCTGGGCGACGAGCAACCCGACCACGAACAGCAGCGAGTCGCCGGGGAGGAACGGGAACAGCCAGCACTCGATGAAGATCACGAGTGCGGCTCCCCACAACGCGTACGCGCCGAAGTGGTCGAGGATGGTCTTGGGGTCGAGCAGTCCGCCGAGCAGCATGACGTTCTGCAGGTCGCTCATCACCCCCGAAGCCTAACCTCCGCCCTAGAGTGTCCTGCGTGACGAGGCAGAGCGACGTATCCGCGGCTGCCGCAGGCGATCCGACCAACCCAGCCGAACCAGCCGACGGGGCCGACCCGTCCGACCCGGCTCGGCGGTATGTCGTCGGGGTTGGGCCCTGGCAAGGCAGCTGGCCCCACGAAGCTCACTTCGACCCCGAACTCCTGGCCGGTGGCGACCAGCGCAACGTCGCCGATCGCTACCGCTACTGGCGGCTGGAGGCGATCGTGGCCGACCTCGACACGCGTCGCCACCCGTTCCACGTGGCCATCGAGAACTGGCAGCACGACTTCAACATCGGCTCCGTGGTCCGCACGGCCAACGCCTTCCTCGCGGCGGAGGTCCACATCGTCGGCCGTCGCCGCTGGAACCGCCGGGGCGCCATGGTCACGGACCGCTACCAGCACGTGCGCCACCACCACACGATCGACGGGTTCGCCTCGTGGTGCGCAGCCGGTGGGCTCCCTCTGCTCGGGGTCGACAACCTGCCCGGCGCAGTGCCGCTGGAACGGGCCGTCCTTCCGCAGCACTGTGTGCTCGTGTTCGGCCAGGAAGGACCCGGCCTGACAGAGCAGATGCGGGCGGCGTGCGAGACGACCTTGTCGATCGCCCAGTTCGGTTCCACCCGGTCGATCAACGCCGGGGCCGCGGCCGCCATCGCGATGCACAGCTGGATCCGTCAGCACTCCCATGGCGAGAGCTGATCGGCATACGTCGTAGGACCGGCCCCTCCGCCGTCCGCCGTCCGCCGTCCGCCGTCCGCCGTACCGCGACGATCGCCCACCCACCGGGCGATGTGGCACCTCTCGCGGCGAGACGCGATACTGGCGCTACACGGACCAGGACCCGAACCGCCCAGCAACGGAGATGACCATGCCCATCGCCACGCCCGACGTGTACGCCGCCATGCTCGACAAGGCCAAGGCGGGGAGGTTCGCTTACCCGGCGATCAATGTGACCTCGAGCCAGACACTGCACGCGGCCATGCGCGGCTTCGCCGAGGCCGGGAGCGATGGGATCGTGCAGGTCTCCACCGGTGGCGCCGAGTTCCTGTCCGGCACGACGATCAAGGACATGGTCGCCGGGTCGTTGGCCTTCGCGGCGTTCGCTCACGAGGCGGCCAAGAAGTACCCCGTCCACATCGCGCTGCACACCGACCACTGCCCGAAGGACAAGCTCGACGGCTTCGTCCGGCCGTTGCTGGAAGCCTCCCGTGAACAGGTGGCCAACGGTGGGTTGCCGATCTTCCAGTCGCACATGTGGGACGGCTCGGCGGTGCTGTTGGAGGAGAACCTGTCCATCGCGAAGGAGCTGCTCGAGACAGCCGCCAAGGCCAAGATCATCCTCGAGATCGAAGTCGGCGTGGTGGGAGGCGAGGAAGACGGAGTCGTCGGCGCGATCGACGACAAGCTCTACACCACCCCTGACGATGCGTTGCGGACCGCGGAGGCGCTCGGTCTCGGCGAGAACGGTCGCTATCTGACCGCGCTGACGTTCGGGAACGTGCACGGGGTGTACAAGCCGGGCAACGTGAAGCTGCGGCCGGAGATCCTCAAGGCTGCCCAGCAGGCCGTGGCCGACAAGCACGGGCTCGGTGCGGACGCGAAGCCGTTCGACCTGGTGTTCCACGGTGGGTCAGGGTCGCTGCTCGAGGAGATTCGTGAGGCGCTCGACTACGGCGTGGTGAAGATGAACGTCGATACCGACACCCAGTACGCCTTCACGCGGCCGATCGTCGACCACATGTTCAGCCACTACTCGGGCGTGCTGAAGGTCGACGGCGAAGTCGGCGACAAGAAGCTGTACGACCCCCGGTCGTACGGCAAGGCGGCAGAAGCCGGGATGGCTGCCCGCGTCGTCGAGGCCTGCGAAGCACTTCGCGCAGCCGGCACCTCGCTCACCACCTGAACCCTCCCCCTGGGCACCGCTGCCTTCTGGCCCCCCGCGTTTGCCTTGTGAACAAGGCAGGTGGCTTGTTCACAAGGCAAATCCCCCTCGCTCAGTACGGGTCTGCCTCTGTCGCCGACGGGTCCCGACTCCCGCCACCGCCGGTTCCCGTCCCACGGGTGACAGTGCCGACGGGCATACACAGCGTCGTACGAAGTGGTCGCGCGTCCACAGACCGCACCTGAGATCTGACGTGTCGCCGTCGTACGACGCATGGTCGACACATGCGTCCAGGACTTGACGGCATCATCGCCGCCCAACACGGCGTCTTCGCCCGGCGCCAGGCGATCGACTGTGGGGTGACCTCTCGCGAGTTCACCCGGCTTACGCGCGGTGAGGGGCCTTGGATCAAGGTCCGGTACGGCGTCTACTCCACCCGCGAGCGCTGGTCGGTCCTGACGAGTCACGAGCGGCTCGTCCTGCGCGACCGGGCCGCCCTCCTGGTGTGCGCCCAGGACGCGGTGCTCAGCCACGGCTCGGCCGCACGCATCCTCGGTCTGCCGCTGTACGCCGTGCCCGACCAACTCAGTCATGTGACACGCATGAGCGCCACCCAGACAGCACGTGTGCAGGCAGAGATCAAGCATCACGTCCCCGTGTTGCCCGTCGGCCACGCCATGACCGTCGACGGCGTCCGGGTCACCACACCCGAACGCACCGTGGTGGACCTCGCTCGCGACTACGGTTTCTACACCGGGGTGGTCGCGGCCGACGCGGCACTCAACGCCGGAGCCGACCCCATGGTCCTAGCCGCCATCGTGGAGGCGCTGACGACCGAACCCGGCGGTCCCGAGATCGCCGCGGCCGTGGGATACGCCCGCGCTGGCGCCGCCACACCGATCGAGACCCTCGGGCGCATCGTCCTGGTCAGGATGGGCATCGACGACCTCGTGCTGCAGCACCTGATCCCCTTCCCTGACGGTGGCCGTGCCGAGGGCGACATCTACTCGCCGTCGCTCAACCACCTTTGGGAGTGCGACGGTCGCATCAAGTACCGGACCGGGGATGGCGGTACAGCGCCGGACGCCGGCGCCGATGAGGTTGTCTGGTTGGAGAAGAAGCGTGAGGACCGCATCCGGAGCCTCGGCATCGGAGTCAGCCGGCTGCTGTGGACCGATGTCCAGCCGCACAACTTCGAGCGCACGGTACTGCGCCTCCGCCGCGAGATCCAGCAGCAGTCGGGCGGCGGCTCCTGGTTGCCCCCGGCCGCGTGATCGGCGAACGTCGGTCGGTCAGCACACGGTCGACACGCGCCGGATCAGGGAGGGCCGGGTCACGACGGGTCGGGGTGAGTC
>JANLYC010000068.1:0-2002 GCA_031365435.1 Nocardioidaceae bacterium | reverse complement strand
ACTTCAGGGACCGCCCCGAGTTCCTGCTGCCGGATCGAGCACAGCTGACCATGACGGTTCCCTTCATGCGAGCATACACCGAGCTGTTGGTGAAGACCTGCCACCGGAGAGGCGCGCACGCCATTGGGGGCATGGCCGCGTTCATTCCGAGCCGCCGCGACCCCGAGGTCAACGCCGCGGCACTCGAAAAGGTGCGCGCGGACAAGGAGCGCGAGGCGGGCGACGGGTATGACGGGTCGTGGGTCGCGCACCCGGACCTGGTGCCGATCTGTCGGGAGGTCTTCGACAGCGTGCTGGGTGATCAGCCCAACCAGCTGAGCCGCCGGCGCGACGACGTGTCGGTGGTGGCCGCTGACCTGCTCGACGTCGCGGCGACCACTGGGTCCATCACGCGTGCCGGAGTCCGCGGCAACATCTCGGTCGCCTTGCGTTACATCGTCTCGTGGTTGCTCGGCACCGGCGCGGCCGCGATCGACAACCTGATGGAGGATGCGGCCACGGCCGAGATCTCGCGCAGCCAGCTGTGGCAGTGGACGCACGCGGGCAGCGTGACGCAGGAAGGCGTCGCGATCACCGCTGAGAACGTCCGAGTGGTCGTGGACGAGGTCTGCGCCGAGCTGAGCATCACCTGGGCCGACCAGCCGGAGACGATGAAGGCGCTCGACCAGGCCAGGGCACTCTTCGAGCGGGTCGCGCTCGACGACGACTTCGTCGACTTCCTGACCCTGCCGGCGTACGACGCGTACGTCGACTGACGGCTGCAAGTCCTCGCCGCGCTCAAAGGCAGGTGGCTCGAGGATCCGCGCCGCTCAACGGACTCGATGCCTGCGCTGCTGTGTGAGGCGAGGCTTACGACCGCCGCCGTTGTCGCGCAGCGCCTCCACGATGCCGAAGACCGCACCGGCGATCAACAGCACGATGTCCACCACAGCGAGGCTGACGGACTCGTTGAGGATGTCCTGGGGACTCGCGGCGTACCCCGTGTCCAGGCCGCTGAGAAGGTTCAGGGTCACGACTGCGATCAGCGCGACGACGAGTCCGGCCATGGCACCGACGCCGGTCAGGATCAGTTTCTTGAGCATCTGAGCCGAGCGCTCCATCGTGGTCTCCTGCGGATGGACGCCGCGTCCATCTCGTTCTGCATCCTTCGCCGCCGACAGCCGGCAGGTGAGGGTCCAAAGGCCCCTGGCGTCCGCCAGAAGGCCGGAAGTCGGACACGAGTCACGCCAGGACACACCGTCGAGAGGTCACGACCGGGCCTGGGAGGATGAACGCATGACGCAAAGCAAGCCGGTCGAGAGCTGGCTCACCGATATGGATGGCGTGCTGGTGCACGAGGACCGCGCCATTCCTGGCGCGGCGGAGTTCGTGGACAGGCTGCGGCAATCGGGATGCAAGTTCCTGGTGCTGACCAACAACTCGATCTTCACGCCCCGCGACCTGCGCGCTCGCTTGCTGGCGTCGGGCATCGATGTCCCGGAGGACGCGATCTGGACGTCTGCGCTCGCCACAGCGCAGTTCCTCGACCAGCAACGCAGCCAGGGATCGGCATACGTCATCGGTGAGGCCGGTCTCACGACAGCGGTGCACGAGATCGGGTACGTCCTCACCACGCGCGATCCCGACTACGTCGTGCTGGGCGAGACCCGGACCTACTCCTTCGAAGCCATCACGACAGCCATCCGGCTCATCGCGGCGGGTGCGCGCTTCATCGCCACCAACCCCGACGTGACCGGCCCCTCGCCCGAGGGCCCGCTGCCGGCGACGGGTTCCGTGGCCGCACTCATCACCAAGGCCACGGGAGTCGACCCGTACTTCATCGGCAAGCCCAACCCGCTGATGATGCGCAGCGCACTGAACCAGATCGAGGCTCACAGCGAGACCACGGTGATGATCGGCGACCGGATGGACACCGACGTGATCTCCGGGCTCGAAGCCGGTATGCGAACGATCCTCGTGCTGTCCGGGTCGACCCTCGAGCACCAGGTCGACCGCTTCCCCT
>JANLYC010000058.1:0-2182 GCA_031365435.1 Nocardioidaceae bacterium | reverse complement strand
CGCCGTTCGCGCCGGTGACTGGCACCGACTTCGCCACGGCGCGTACGTGGCCGGATCGAAGTACCGAGCAGCCAGCCTCGAGCAGCGCCATGCCCTCCTGGCGCGAGCTGTCCTGATGCAAGCCCGGACCGACGTCGTGCTCAGTCACCTCTCGGCGATTCCCGAGTACGGCGGTCCGCTGTGGAATGTGCCCACGAACGAGGTCCATGTGACTCGGCTCGACAGTCGCGCCGGCCGGAGGGAGGCCGGTGTGCGGCAGCACCAGGGCCTGTTGCTCGAGAAGGACGTGGTCACCCGGAACGGCGTCCGGCTCACCTCGCCGACGCGCACGCTCATCGACGTCACGACGTGTGCACCCGTCGAGGCCGCGCTGGTGATCGTGAACTTCTTGCTGCACCGGCCGCTGACCACACTCGCCGACGCGCGAGGTCTTTACGCCACCATGCAGCACCATCCGTTCACTCTGCGCACGAACCTGGTGCTGCGCCTGGCCGACCCACGCATCGAGTCGGTGGGTGAGACGCGGACCTACTTCGCGTGCTGGCGCCAAGGCCTCCCGGCTCCCATTCCGCAATGGATCGTCCGCGACGAGCACGGAGGCGAGTTTGCCCGCCTGGACTTCGCCTGGCCGGAGTACGGCGTCTGGCTCGAGTTCGACGGCCGAGAGAAGTACGTGAAGTACCTGCGAGCTGGCGAGACGGCCCTCGACGCCGTCCTGCGAGAGAAGCGACGGGAGTCCAGGATCAGCGAGCTGACCGGATGGCGTTGCATCCGGATCACCTGGGCCGACCTAGCCGATCCCGTGCGGTTGGCCGCGCGGATCTCGGCCATGATGCGCCGCGCTGCGTGACTTCCCAGGCAATCGCATCGCTTCTCGGGCGATATTTTGCCTTGGAGCCCTCGCGATCCCCGGTGAGCCGGGGATCGCTCACCGCGCCGTCCCCTACGACACCGGGCGGTTCTCGTACGGCGTGGAGAGGACGATGGTGGTGCGGGAGGAGACGTTGGCGGCGGCGCGGATCCGAGCGAGGAGGTCCTCGAGGGCGGAGGGGGTGGCGACCCGGACCTTGAGGATGTAGGACTCCTCGCCGGCGACCGACCAGCAGGACTCGATCTCCTCGACGTCGCGCAGGCGCTCGGGGTAGTCGTCGGGCTCGGAGGGGTCGATCGGCTTGATGGAGACGAACGCCGTGAGCGGCAGACCCATCTGCTCGTGGTCGACGGTGGCGACGTAGCCACGGATCAGCCCACGCTGCTCGAGGCGCTTGACGCGCTGGTGCACGGCGGAGGTGGACAGGCCGGTGGCCTTGCCGAGGTCGGTGAACGACATCCGGCCGTCGGCCGCCAGCAGCGCAAGGATCTTGCGGTCCGTCTTCTCCACGGCGAAAGAGTAGCCCCGCGCCGTGGCAGGATGCCTGCGTGACAGGCGAGCGGATGATGGTGCTGGACACGGCCTCCCTCTACTTCCGGGCCTTCTTCGGCGTCCCGGAGGTGCTGGCCGACGACGGCACGCCCGTCAACGCTGTCCGCGGGCTGCTCGACTTCATCAGCCGACTGGTCCGCGACTACCGCCCCACCCACCTCGTCTGCGCGTGGGACAACGACTGGCGGCCCCAATGGCGCGTCGACCTGGTCCCGTCGTACAAGGCCCATCGCGTCGAGTACGTCGTCCCCGGCGAGCGACCCGACGTCGAGGTCGTGCCCGACCCGCTCGAAGTGCAGGTGCCGATCATCCTCGAGGTGCTGGCGGCGTTCGGCATCTGCGTGATCGGCGCCGACGGCTACGAGGCCGACGACGTCATCGGCTCGCTGGCGACCCAGGCCACCGTGCCCGTCGACGTCGTGACCGGCGACCGCGACCTCTTCCAGCTCGTCGACGACAGGAGCGAGGTCCGGATCCTCTACGTCGCCCGCGGCGTCGGCAACCACGAGCGCGTCACCGACCACGTCGTCGTGGAGAAGTACGCCGTCCTGCCCAGCCAGTACGCCGACTTCGCCACCCTGCGCGGCGACTCCTCCGACGGGCTCCCCGGGGTCCCCGGCGTCGGGGAGAAGACCGCCTCCGCGCTGCTGCTCAAGTACGGCGACCTGCGCGGCATCATCGCCGCCGCCGAGGACCCGGACTCCGACATGGCGCCCAGCCCCCGCAAGAAGATCGTCGCCGCCGAGGACTACCTGAAGG
>JANLYC010000634.1:0-1619 GCA_031365435.1 Nocardioidaceae bacterium | reverse complement strand
CGGCCGTGAGGTCAAGCCAGCTGTTGATGCGTCGTGGGTCGTGCTTGGCGGTGGGGCCGTGGTCGGCAGGCTGATTAGTCGCCGTCGTGCGGCAGGCTCTGTTCTTCGCCGTGGAGGGCCCCAGGCCGGGCGGGCGGCAAGCTAGGTTGCGCCGTCGTGCGGCATAGCTATCACGCCGTCACCGCCCGGTCTGGTGCCTCGCTCGACGGTAACGCTGCTCGTCGAAGGCGTCTTGTGTGGTGAGCATCCGAAAGACAAGCCGGCAGGCATGCCGGGCAAGGGCGACGCGGACCTGCATGGGTCTCATCCCTCGGGCTCTGAGTTGCTCCTCTCGTTCGATGAACGGCGGGCAGTACCGCGACAGGCCCCAGGCGATGGCCATCAGGGCGTCGCGATGCTCGGGCAGTCCTTGGCGGCTCATGCCTGAGCGGCGCTCGATGCTCGAGGATTGGTAGCTCGCTGGTGCGAGGCCGGTCGCCGAGTAGAGGTGCTCGGCGGTCGGGAACCGCTCGATGGGCAAGCTGAAGGCGCTGAAGCAGGCCGCGCGGACGGTCTTCACGCCGGGCAGCGTGGTGAGGACCTGGCCGGCTGTGAGGGCAAGCAGCCGTTCCATGTCGGCCTCGACGGCCTCGATGTCTTCAGACAGCTGGCGCCAGCGGGAGACGCTGCGCGCGAGCCTCTCAACGCGGACCGGCGCGTCGGAAGGTGCTGACAGGCAGGACTTCCAGCGGTCGCTCCAGTACTTCGCGTCGTTGGTGGTGAGTCGACCGACCGCCCGGGCGCGGAGCGACCGAACGCTCGCCGGTCGACCCTCGAGGTCGATCAGGCAGTCCAGGAACGCCTGCCCGACGACGCCGGTGAGATCGAGAGCGCGGCCCTGGCCGGAGGGCGCGGACAGGCCCGGGCAGAGCGCGTTCACCTGGTCGTGCAGGCGTTGCTGGGCGGCCTTGCGCTCGGCGAGCAGCCCGCGGCGGAACCGCACCGCAGCCAGGAGCTCGTGAACGTCGGATCCGAGGTGCCGGCCGTGGCCTTGCCGAGCCAAGTAGGTCAGAGCGGCGCAGTCTCGGTCGTCGGTCTTGAAACGGCGCGAGCCGAGCTGGGCTCGCGCAGCGACGGTCTCGGACGGAGCGAACAGTCGCACCGAGTCGGGGAAGCGCCGGCCCAGCTCGGCGGCCCAAGCCTGGTGCAGCGCTCCTGTGGTCTCAATCGCGATCACGGGCTCACGGCCGCCGCAATGCACCTGGATCAGACGAGTCAGCTCGTCGATCCCGCAGCGCAGCACGGGCAGTGTCATCGGGTCCAGCAACAGCCCCTCGGCATCGGTGCTCAACCAGACCCGATTCAGCGCCTTCCCTGGATCAACGGCGACCACAAGCGTGTCCACGGGCAGCGCCCGCTGAAGCAGATCACCCACCACGGCCTCCAGCCCTCCGGCAACGTCACGAAGACGCTCCTACGGAGGGACTGCAGACCTATCAGCTCTCTGCCTCCGGTCGCGCGGGCCGCCGGCCGCGCGAAAGCTAGGACGCCGGGGTGCCGTGGGCCTCGAGCGAGACCGGCTGCCACTCGCGCCAGGTGGCGAGGCGCTTCTCGTAGTCGGCCTCGGCGATGCCGAGCGG
>JANLYC010000599.1:0-6641 GCA_031365435.1 Nocardioidaceae bacterium | reverse complement strand
GGCTGACGTCTCCGAGCAGCCGGACGGTCTCCTCGTCGAGGCCTTCGGGGGACCAGATGAAGCGCTCGTCCCCGAGGAAGTCGCCGTGCTCGCTTTGGTAGTCGTCCGCCTCGGCATCCCAGTCGGCCCGGTTGGCGGCCTGCGCTTCCGCCTCTCCCACCTCCCGAAACTCACTCCTCTCCACCCCCGCACTCTAGACGTGCCCCCGCGTTTGCCTTGTTCACAAGCCAGAAGGCTTGTGAACAAGGCAAACCTGCGTATGGGACTGCAGGATTGCCTTGGGCAGTATGCCGCCAACCCGCCGCCCATTCATCGCAGGAGACCGCCACCCGCGGCACCCCTTCGCAGTACGCCGCTGGTGTCCGGCCGACCGCGACGCCGCTGACTCAGGTGGGTGGCTGGTGTCGCCCGCGTAGGAGTCGGGGTCTGACTTCACCGCTGGCTGGCCACGGTGGTGCCACGTGGGCGAAGTGCACGAGGCGCTTCGCCAGTGCGCGAGCCAGATCCGCCTAGTGAAGAGGCCAGCTGGCTTGTGAACTAGGCAAACGTGGGGCCAGGCAGGTCGGGCGGGGGAGGGGCGGCGAGGGCGGCGAGGGCGGCAAGGGTAGGGCCGGCGGCTGCGGAGACCTTGAGGGCGAGGAGATGATCGGCGCGGGTCCGGCCGAGGTTGACCGCCGCGACCGGCAGGCCGAGCCGCTCAGCCGCCAGCGCGTACCGATAGCCCGAGTGCACCATCAGCGAGGACCCGATGACGAGCATGGCGTCCGAGCGGGACAACGCTGCCATCGCCTGCGTATGACGCCAGGGCGGCACGCTCTCGCCGAAGAAGACGACGTCAGGCTTGACGACACCGCCGCACCGTGGACAGTCCGGCACCACGAAACCCGAGAAGTCGAGCCCGTCGAGATCCGCATCGCCGTCGGGCGCGACCCGAGCGTCCAGCAAAGTCCAGCGGGCATTGAGGTCCTCGAGATGAAGCTGCCAGGCGGCGCGGGTCGACGTGTGCCGGCACGACATGCACGCGACTCGGTCCAGTCGGCCGTGCAGGTCGACCACGCGCCGCGACCCGGCGGCCTGGTGCAGGCCGTCGACGTTCTGCGTCACGAGGAGCCCGATGCGGTCGTGCCTCTCCAACCTGGCCAGCCCACGATGCGCGTCGTTGGGTGCGGCCCGTCCGAAGCTACGCCAGCCGATGAGGCTCCTCGCCCAGTACCGCGAGCGCATCAACGGTTCGCGGACGAACGGCTGGAACTCGATGGGCCGCTGTCGCTTCCACTCGCCTTCGAGCCCGCGATAGTCCGGGATCCCCGACTCGGTGCTGCAACCGGCCCCGGTGAGGACAAAGACGCAGCGGTGCTCGGTCAGGAACGCATGGAGGTCGTCGACGTCTCCGGGCGGCGGCTCGACGGCCGGAGCCGCCAACCGCCGGGCGGCCGGGTCTTTGACGACGCTCATGATCCTTCGAGCGTACTGACCTGACTGGCGCCGAAGCCGCAGCTCACCGAAGCGTCCCACCATCGCAGCGGCGAGGTCCCGCACCCGGCACCTCACCGTCTGGACACCGCCGCTCTCGGCGATGAGTCAGGATGAAGCCATGTCTGACGCCAAGATCGGGTACGCCGCCGCCCTCGAGCAGTTCCCACCGGGCGAGATCGTCAAGCTGTCTGCCACGGCCGAGCACCATGGCTTCTCCGGCGTGATGGCGGCCGACCACTTCCAGCCCTGGGTACCCGCTCAGGGCCAGGCGTCGTACGTCTGGAGTGTCCTGGGCGCCCTTGGCCAGCGAACCAGCGGTGACCTGGGGCCTGGCGTGACGTGTCCGACGTTCCGACAGCACCCGGCTGTCGTGGCGCAGGCCGCCTCGACGCTCGAGTCGCTGTACCCCGGCCGTACCTGGCTAGGGCTCGGCTCGGGCGAGGCGCTCAACGAACAGGTCTTCGGCGGCTACTGGCCGGAGGCACCGGAGCGGATCGCGATGATGTTCGAAGCGATCGAGGTCATCCAGAAGCTCTTCACGGGCGATGACGTCAGGCACAAGGGTGAGTACTTCCGTCTGCACACCACTCGGCTGTGGACGCGTGCCGCCGCCCCGCCGCCGATCCTCATCGCCACCGCCGGCCCGGTCACGGCCAGGAAGGCGGGCGCGCGGTGTGACGGCATCATCACCCCCGGAGCAACCACCGAGAAGGTCGCGGGCGTGCTCGCGAAGTTCGACGAGGGTGCCCGCGGTGAGGGCAAGGACCCGTCGAGGATGCCCAAGCTTCTCCAGCTGCACCTCTCGTGGGCGCCGACCGATGAAGAGGCGATGGACAATGCCATGACCGAGTGGCCCAACGGCGGCATGAAGTTCGCCAAGCAGGATGTCCGATCACCGCACGACTTCGTGTCGATGGCGGCGCTCGTACGACGCGAGGACTTCGACGGCCGGATGGTGATCTCGTCGGATCCCGACGTCCACCGCGCCGAGATCCAGCGGTTCCTCGACCTCGGGATCACCCAGGTCTACCTGCACAACGTGGGTCGCAACCAAGCCGAGTGGCTGGAGGTCTTCGGTCGTGAGGTGCTCCCCAACCTGACCGCGTGAGGTCAGTTCGTGCTCGGGAACCCCAGACCGACGACCGTGCCTCGGGCAACGATCTGGCCGGTAGCGATCGACTGGTGCGTCACGGGCGGCGCGCCGTAGTGCATGTTGAGGGTCGACGCCTGCGTGAGCTTGACGTCGAGCCCGCTCGCGACGAGCCGACCGATCGCGTCGCGCAGGGGCAGTCTGGTGCACGCCGGCACGACTACGTATCCCTGCGGCACCGCGCGGAGCGAGTCGACGATGTTGTCAAGCACTCGAGGGTCGGGTGTGCGCACGACCATCTGCACGTTCGCCCTGGGGATGACCACGAGCTGCTGTATCAGCCCTGCTCGACGGATGGGTACCGTCGCGAACACCGCGTTGCCACCCACCTCGTTGACTTTGCGGAGTCGGCCCAACGGGATCGGGCTCGTAGGTGGTGCGCCGAACGTCACGCTCGAAGGTGGAACCGCCGCCGCAGGCAATGGTCTGTGGTCACAGCCGGCGATCACATCGGGGTACAGCACGGTGCTTTCGACCACCTTGCCGCACCGCACGGCGTTGTGGCTCCACGAGACCGGGACGGTCGTGTACACCGTCTGGTATCCCACCAGCTGGCCGCCGTCGGCAGCGACAGGGGGCTTCAGCTGCCGCCCCACAGCTTCACCTCCGCCTCCGGACGTGGCGACGATCGCCGCGATGACCGCGGCGCTGACCGCAGCGGCGACGACTCCGCCGGATGTCAGCAGCGCTCGTGCGGGCCGTTGGCGGCGTGGTCGTTGCTGGCGGACGGCGGTCAATGCCGGACGTATGCGCGCCAACTCGGCGGTGCCGTCGATCGCCGGTCCTGCCCGGGCGTAGAGCTCTGCCCGGAGCCGGCTGGTGAACTCGCGCACGGCAGCCGGCTCGGTCTCCTGCGCGGGCATCCCTCCTCCGGCCGCGGGTGCGGCCGTGTGCCGCACCTCGGCGAAGGCATCGTCGGCGACCCGACCCGGTCGTAGCGGACGCAGCCGCATGGCCTGCGTGAGCTCGGAGTCGCTCAGCCCGGCATACCAGCGCAGCGACAAGGCGGCCCGGGCGCGTGGGGACAGGTCGAGAAGCGCCTCTCCTATCGAGGCCCCGGGTCGTTCGTGGCCGAGCACGGTGCCCGCGTCGACCAGGCCGTACTCGCGCAGCTCCAACCCGCCCCCCGCCTTCGGGCGAGCCCGCGCGGCCGAGCGGGCGGATGCAGCCACGAACGGGGCCAGCGCCGACGCCAACCGAGCCGTCTTGCCGGCGAGCCGCGGCCAACGTCGGTAAACCTCCGGCCAGGCCTCGTCGGCCACCAACCCGGCTGCGGTGTGATCACCGGTGACCAGCCGCGCGATGCCGATCAAGATCGGCGCGGCTGCCACGACGAAGGCGTAGAACGCCGCGTCCGGGTTGACGTCCACCTCCGCAGCGGCGTCGCGCCCGACGGCTGCGTGCTGCCGGTCGCTTGCCTGTTGGCTGTCCGTCACGTGCTTCGCCTTTCACTGCCCGCGGTCCGCGGAACGCGTCCAGCCTAGGCGCCTCGTACGCTGGCCCTCGTGACGATCCACCCCGAGCATCCGTTCCAGGTCTCCGCCGACCAACGTGACCCGGTACGCCGTTGGCGTGGCCGGCTCGGTGGCACTGTCTCGCTCTGGACCAGCGGCAGCGGCGGCGGACCGACCGGACGTGCCGGGCTGACGGTCTCGTCGCTCCTGGTCGCGGCGGGACAGCCCGGACACGTGCTCGGGCTGCTCGACCCCGTCTCGGCGCTCGCCGAGCGGCTCCTCGAGACCAGGACGGCAGTGGTCCAGCTGTTGGAGTGGCGCCACCGCAATCTCGCCGACGCCTTCGCGGGCGTCACACCTGCCCCGGGCGGGGTGTTCACGCTGGGGCAGTGGGTCGACACCGAGTGGGGTCCTCGGCTCGCCGACGCGTCGAGCTGGGCGGGTGCTCGGCTCGTCGACGCCGCCCCGGTCGAGGTCGGCTGGTCGCTCCTGGTCGACCTCGTCATCGAGCACCTCGACATCGGCGACGAGAACCAGCCACTCGTCCACCGCCGGGGCCGCTACCAGCGCCCCACCTGACGGCGGGTGGGAGCTACGAGGGTCGTAGCCGCCCCACTGCTGACAGTTCGGTCAGAGGGAGGCGAGGAACGCGCTGATGGCCGCGTCGGACCACTGTGACTCCAGATCGGTCACCACTCGGTCGCAGACTTCGGTCGGCGAACCGTCCGCCGGCAGCCACTCGGTGCGCACCCAGCCCTCGAGGTAGGCCTCGCTCGAGGTCTCGCCCAACCGCATGGCGGTCTCGTCGATGGCTTCCTGGAAGCGCGCTGTCATGGGCGTCTTGACGATCTCGTCACCGTCTCGGGCGACCACGAGTGACGGCAGCTGCCGCCAGGAGGTCACCTGGTACTCCGTCATGGCCCGATCGTAGGCCCGGTGGAAGAGTTGGCAGAATGCCTCGCATGACGATGGACTGGTTCGGGGCAAGCTTGACGCCACTCGAGGGCGGCTACAGCGGCGAGACGTTTCTGGTCGGCGACGATCCGGCGGACCAGGTCGTCCTGCGGATCTATCGGCGCAACCCGGACCGCGCCGTCGTGGACGCGAGCCTGCTGCGCCTGGTCCGGGGGATCCTGCCGGTGCCTGAGGTGATCGAGGTGCGGCCGGCGCGCGGCGACGAGCCCGCCCTGCTCGTCACCGAGAAGCTCCACGGCGTGCCGCTCGATGCACTGCTACGGGCTGCCCCGCGCGGCGTCGACTGGGAGGAGATCGGACTCGACCTGGGGTTCGTTCTTGCGCGGCTGTCCGGAATCCCCTTCCTGCAGCCCGGCATGTTCTCCGGCCCGGAGCTCACCGTCTCGCAGCTCGACATGCCCACCGACCTGCGGCAGTTCGCCCAGCAGTTCCGTGACAGCGGTCGGCTGGCCGCGTGGCAGGACCGCGACTTCGACGCCCTGCTCGACCTCATCGACACCGCGGAGGACATCACCGCCGACGCCGCGGCCGAGTGCGAAGGTCGCACGGTCTTGGTGCACAGTGACTTCAACCCCAAGAACATCCTCGTCGACCCCGAGTCGTCGGAGATCAGTGCGCTCCTGGACTGGGAGTTCGCCTTCGCCGGTGCGCCCTACACCGACTACGGCAACCTCACCCGGTTCGACCGCGACGACCGGATCACCGGCGCCGCGCTCGAGGCCTTCGTGAACCAGGCGCCCGGTGTCCGTTACGCCGACGAGAGGGGCAGAGCTGCAGACGTCTGGGCCCTTGTGGAGCTGGCCGGACGGGTGCCGTCCAACGCGGTGTGCGAGCTGGCGACCGAGCTGCTGTTGGCCCAGGCGCGCAGCGGGGATCTGCATGCGTGGCCCTGGGACACGCCTCGCGTTGACCCCAATGCGGCGAAACCCGTACTCTAGACGGTGCGCTTCGGGCCTGCATGACCTCAGACGGAGCAGGCCGTGCTCGTACACCTCCATTCTCGGCACACAGCTGCACACTGTGACTCGGGAGCTTCTCGGTGGGACAACGATCCAAGGGCCTCGGGCGCGCACGCACGACATCCATCCATCCGACGGAGTTCCTACTACATGACGAGCAGCATCGAAGCCCCTCCCGCCGCGCAGGAGACCCCGCAGGTTGCGGTCAATGACATCGGATCGGCGGAGGACTTCCTCGCCGCGATCGACGCCACCATCAAGTACTTCAACGACGGTGACATCGTCGACGGCACGATCGTCAAGGTCGACCGCGATGAGGTCCTGCTGGACATCGGCTACAAGACCGAAGGCGTCATCCCCTCCCGTGAGCTGTCGATCAAGCACGACGTCGACCCCGGTGACGTGGTCGCCGTCGGCGACAAGGTCGAGGCACTGGTCCTCCAGAAGGAGGACAAAGAAGGTCGCCTGATCCTCTCCAAGAAGCGTGCGCAGTACGAGCGCGCGTGGGGCACGATCGAGAAGATCAAGGAAGAGGACGGCGTCGTGAAGGGCTCCGTCATCGAGGTCGTCAAGGGTGGCCTCATCATCGACATCGGCCTGCGCGGCTTCCTGCCTGCATCGCTGGTC
>JANLYC010000586.1:0-11974 GCA_031365435.1 Nocardioidaceae bacterium | reverse complement strand
CGCACCGGATTATCGGCCGGGAGGGGCCTGCGGTCGGCCGCCGGGTCAGATGTCGGATCAGATGTCGTCGACGTCGGTCGGGCGCATCGGCAGGTCGCCGGCCCGTCGACCGGACAGCCTGCGCAGTGCCTCGAGTCGGGCGCTCCTGGTGGATGCCTCGGGAAAGACCCGGTCGAAAGACGCATTGACCGCTGCGCCGATCAACACCGCGAGGGACGTCAGGTAGAGCCACAGCAGCACCGCGATCGGCGCCGCCAACGGACCGTAGATCGAGGTGCTCGCGGACTCGAGCACGAGGCGGAGCAGATAGCTGCCCAGCACCCAGATGAGGAAGGCCAGCACCGCACCCGGGACGTCGTGCCGCCACGAGGTCCGCACCGGCACCGACAGGTGGTAGAGCGTGGTCAGGAAGGCAATGCTGAGCACGATCACCGTCGGCCAGTACAACGCATTGAGGGTGTCCGCCCGAGCAGGGAGGAGCTGGTCGACCAGTCTCGGGCCGGCCAGCACCAGCGGCAGCACGATGACGCCGACGAACAGGCCGATGACGTACAGCGCGAAGGACAGCATCCGCGTACGGACGATGCCCCGACGGCCGCCGAGGCCGTACATGATCGTGATCGTGTCGACGAACACGTTCAGCGCCCGCGAGCCTGACCACAGGGCGAGGATGAAACCGACCGACACCACGTCGAAGCGTGGTTCCTGCAGGACCCGGTTGACGGTGGGCACGACGACCTTGTGCACCGACTCCTGCGTGAGCACCTGCCCGGACAGGTCGATGATCTGCTGCCGGAGGTAGACGATCTGTTCGGGGTCGACCCGGCGGACGATGAAGTAGATGCTGCCGGCGAGCCCGAACACGAGCGGCGGCAACGACAAGACGGCAAAGAACGCTGCCTCGGCCGCCAGCCCGGTAACGCGGTAGCGGAAGCACGCACCGACCGTCGCGGTCAGCAGCTGCCACGAGACGTCGCGGAGCCTAGCCAGCGACAGCGGTGACGTCGCGCGCGCAGGCTCACTGCCTACCGAGTCAGACGCCATGACCCCTACGGTATCGATATGCACGCTTCATCCTCGACAGCCACGAACCAACCGGCGCCCTTGGTGGGGTACGACGTCGTGACGTCCGACGCCGGGCTGGTCGAGGCGGTCCGCCGGACGACCGCGGACGGACCCGACCCGGGTGGCGCCGCCGAGGCCGTCCTGGACTCGTTGAAGGACCTGGGAAGACTGGCCGGGACGGCTGAGGCCCGCGAGCACGCGATGCTCGCCAACCGGCATACGCCCGAGCTGGTCCCCTTCGACCGCTACGGCAACCGCATCGACGAGGTGCGGTTCCATCCCTCCTGGCACTGGCTGATGGAGCGCGGAATCGGGTTCGGGCTGGCCGCGGCGCCCTGGACCTCCGACGACACGCACGCCCACCTGCGTCGCGCAGCCGGCTTCTACGCGTGGTCGCAGGTCGAGAGCGGGCACGGTTGCCCCATCTCCATGACGTACGCCGCAGTGCCGGCCCTGCGTCGGGACGCCGGGCTGGCCGCGGAGTGGGTACCACGGCTCGCCTCGACGACGTACGACTTCGGTCTCCGTCCACCGGCGGACAAGGACGGCTGCCTCGCCGGGATGGGCATGACCGAGAAGCAGGGCGGCTCCGACGTCCGCGCCAACGTCACCACCGCCACACCGGACGACGACGGGTACCTGCTCGAGGGACACAAGTGGTTCACGTCAGCGCCGATGGACGACGTCTTCCTCGTGCTCGCTCAGGCACCCGACGGGTTGACGTGCTTCGTCGTACCTCGCGTCCTGTCCGACGGGAGCCGCAACCCGTTCGCGCTCCAGCGCCTCAAGGACAAGCTCGGAAACCGGTCGAACGCGTCCGCCGAGCTCGAGCTCCACCAGACCCGCGGATACCGGCTTGGCGATGAGGGACGCGGGGTCGCGACGATCATCGAGATGGTGGCCGCGACCCGGCTGGACTGTGTGATCGGCTCCGCGGCGTTGATGCGCCGGGCCGTTGCCGAGGCGAGCTGGCACGTGAGCGGTCGGTCGGCGTTCGGTGGGCTACTCGGCGACAAACCCCTCATGCAGAACGTCATCGCCGATCTCGCGGTGGAGTCCGAGGCGGCGACCGCACTCGCGATCCGATTGGCCGCAGCGGTCGACCGAGGTGAGGACGAGCACGAGGTGGCGCTGCGACGGCTCGCGCTGCCGTTGGCCAAGTTCTGGGTCTGCAAGCGCACTCCGGCGCTGGTCGCCGAGGCGCTGGAGTGCCTGGGCGGCAACGGGTATGTCGAGGAGTCCGGCCTCGCGATGGTGTTCCGGGAGTCACCGCTGAACTCGATCTGGGAGGGCAGCGGCAACATCAACGCCCTCGACGTACTCCGTGCTCTCTCGTCATCGCCCGGCGCGCTGGACGCCTGGCTCACCGTCATGAGCCGCGTCCGTGGCGAGAACACACACCTCGACGCCGCGGTCCACGACGTCCTCACCGGGCTTGCGGACCTGAGCTCGGCCGAGGGCTCGGCCCGGCGGCTGACGGCGCGGATGGCGAGCTGTCTGCAGGGCGCGCTTCTCCTCGGAGGCGGCGACCCCGTTGTCGCCGACCTGTTCTGTGCTTCGCGGCTCGGCGGTGACGGGGGTCAGACCTTCGGGACCCTGCCGGTCGGACCGGAGCTGACCGCCGTCACGCGTCGTACCACCCCCTCGGTGTGACGGCGCGGGATACTGCGTCCATGCGTGCGTACGTCTCCGAGCTCCTGGGCAGCACTCTCCTCGTGCTGGCAGTGCTGACGGCCACGCTCTCGGGGTCCGACCTGGCGCCGGTGGCGGTGGGCGCGGCGTTGGTCGCGCTCGTCTACACGTGTGCTCCCATGTCCGGAGCCCAGCTCAATCCGGCGCTGTCGCTGGCCACGGTCATCCGCGGCACGCTGCCGGTGGTCGAGCTCGTCCCGTACCTGGCGGCGCAGCTGCTCGGCGCCCTCGTCGCGTACCTGCTGACCGCCGGGATCTACGGCGACCAGATCGACGCTCTCCCGGGTCCGGTCGACCTCAAAGGGCTCGTCGTGGCGGCCTTCCTGGTCGAGCTCGCGTTCTCCTTTGCGCTGGCCTGGGTCTATCTCGGCACGCTCGGGCGGCTCGCGCTGGCCGACGGAACCGTGGAGGCCCGCGACCACCAGCTCGGTCCGGCCGGTCTGGCCATCGGAGGCATCGTTGCCGCGGGCACCGTGGCGGCCGGCCCGATCTCGGGCGCGGCCCTCAACCCGGCGGTCACGTTCGCGATGGGGATGACCGGGATCCTGGCCTGGAAGTGGGTGCCCATCTACGTCCTGGCCCAGCTCCTCGGTGCGCTGCTGGCCAGCCTCATCACGCTCGGCACGCTGCCCGCCCTCCGACCGAACACCCCCATTCCCCCGAATCAGGCGGGTTGACGGGCCGAAACGGTCAGTTCGGGGTGTCCGGGCGGGAGGAGGCCCTGTCGAGCAGCCGCCGCCCGGCTCTAGGCTGACGCCATGACCGACGCCCCAGCCTCCTCCCTCGACGCCGACGCCGTCACCAAGACGGCCAGTGCGGCGTACCAGTCAGCCCTGGAGGTCATCGCCTCCGTCGAACCGCGGATCGCCGAGGCCACCCGCGCCGAGCTCGCCGACCAGCGTGCCTCGCTGAAGCTGATCGCCAGCGAGAACTACGCGTCCCCGGCCGTGCTCCTGACGATGAGCAGCTTCTTGTCCGACAAGTACGCCGAGGGCACGATCGGTCACCGTTTCTATGCCGGCTGTCAGAACGTCGACCAGGTCGAGGCGATCGCCGCTGAGCACGCCCGCGAGCTGTTCGGCGCGCCCTACGCGTATGCGCAGCCGCACTCCGGCATCGACGCCAACCTGGTGGCGTTCTGGGCCATCCTCGCCACCCGGATCGAGGCCCCGGCCCTCGAGCGGCTCGGGGCGAAGAACGTCAACGACCTGACCGAGGCCGACTGGGAGACACTTCGTCACGAGCTGGGCAACCAGCGGATGCTCGGGATGTCGCTGGACGCGGGGGGGCACCTCACGCACGGCTTCCGACCGAACATCAGCGGCAAGATGTTCCATCAGCGCAGCTACGGTACCGATCCCGAGACCGGCCTGCTCGACTATGACCGGGTCGCCGCTGTCGCCCGCGAGTTCAAGCCGCTCGTGCTCATCGCGGGCTACTCCGCCTATCCACGCCGCGTGAACTTCGCAAAGATGCGCGAGATCGCCGACGAGGTGGGCGCCACCTTGATGGTCGACATGGCGCACTTCGCCGGCCTCGTCGCCGGCAAGGTCTTCACCGGTGACGAGGACCCGGTGCCGTTCGCACACGTGACCACCACGACCACGCACAAGTCCTTGCGGGGACCTCGCGGCGGACTCGTGCTGGCGACTCCGGAGTACTCCGACGCCGTCGACCGCGGCTGCCCGATGGTGCTCGGCGGCCCCTTGTCGCACGTGATGGCGGCCAAGGCTGTTGCTCTCGCCGAGGCACGGCGGCCGGAGTTCCAGGAGTACGCCGGTCGAGTTGCGAGCAATGCGAAGTCACTTGCCGAGGGATTCCTGAAGCGTGACGCCAACCTCGTCACCGGCGGAACGGACAACCACATCGTGCTGCTCGACGTCTCGTCCTTCGGTCTCACCGGTCGACAGGCCGAGTCGGCGTTGCTCGACTCCGGCGTGGTGACCAACCGGAACTCGGTGCCGTCGGACCCCAATGGCGCGTGGTACACCAGCGGAGTCCGATTGGGTACGCCGGCGCTCACCACTCGCGGCTTCGGGCCTGACGAGTTCGACCACGTGGCCGAGATCATCGTCGAGGTGCTCTCCAACACCACCCCGAACGCCGGCAAGACCGGGCCGTCCAAGGCGCAGTACACCCTCATCGAGGGAGTCGCCGACCGGGCGAAAGCGGCGGCCTCGGAGATGCTGGAGCGCTGCCCCCTCTACCCCGGCCTCGAGCTCTAGCAGCCCTTTCGGGGTCGGATTCTCGGGCTCCAGAGAGCGGGACGGTGTCTCGCATGTCGGACGCAGGTCACCGAATGTGCCATGCAGAGCCGCTCAACGTCTCATATTCTGAGTGGCTATCTCAGCAGGCAAGATACCGCCTTGCCGTCGGACGGCTGAGGTCGTCACGCTTTCAGCCATGACAGCATTCGCTCGCCTCTCCGTACGTCTCGTGGCACGCCGCCATGTGGACTTCGGCATGACGCGCAGCGCGATGTGTATGTCGGCCTGACCTCGCCCGCCACGACTTCCCAGTCCGGCCCGCGTTCGCCGCCCCGACGACCAACCTCACCGTCGAGACTCGTCAGCGTCGACCGCGTGCCTCTCTCCCGAGGACACGCATGACATCCCCCGGCACCACCGCCCCCGTGAGGCCCGCCGCCACCCGCCCGACCCGTGGCGAGGGCCAGTGGGCGCTCGGTTACCGCGAGCCGCTCAACGCCAACGAGCAGGCCAAGAAGGACGATGACGCCCTCAACGTCCGGGCCCGCATCGAGAACATCTACGCACATCGCGGCTTCGCCTCGATCGACCCGTCCGACCTGCGTAACAGGTTCCGTTGGTGGGGTCTCTACACGCAGCGCCGGCCCGGCATCGACGGAGGCCGGACCGCTGTGCTCGAACCGCACGAGCTCGACGACGAGTACTTCATGCTGCGCGTCCGCATCGACGGTGGGCAGCTGACGACCGAGCAGCTGCGAACGATCGCCGACATCTCGACGACGTACGCCCGCGACAGCGCCGATGTGACCGACCGACAGAACATCCAGCTGCACTGGGTGCGCGTCGAGGACGTCCCGGCGATCTGGGACCGGCTCGAGGCGGTAGGCCTCTCCACACAAGAGGCGTGTGGCGACGCACCCCGCGTGGTGCTCGGTGGTCCGCTGGCAGGGATCGCCGCCGACGAGCTCATCGATCCCACCCCCGCGATCGACGAGATCGTCCAGCACTACATCGGCTCGCCGGAGTTCTCCAACCTGCCGCGCAAGTTCAAGACCGCCATCACCGGGCACCCGAGCCTCGATGTCGCCCCAGAGGTCAATGACCTGGCATTCGTGCCCACCGTGCACCCCCAGCGCGGCGTGGGCTTCGACGTCTGGGTCGGCGGCGGGCTCTCCACCAATCCGCAGCTCGCGAAGTCTCTTGGCGTGTGGGTCCCGCTGGAGGACGTCGCCGACGTATGGCGCGGTGTCATCAGCGTCTTCCGCGACTACGGCTACCGTCGGCTACGAGCCCGCGCCCGCTTGAAGTTCCTTGTCGCCGACTGGGGCGTGGAGAAGTTCCGCGCTGTCCTCGAGGACGAGTACCTCCACCGCAACCTCGTCGACGGCGAGCCGCCGGCCAAGCCCGTAGGCAACGGCGACCACGTCGGTGTGCACAAGCAGGTCGACGGCCGTCGCTATGTCGGCGTCTCTCCCGTCGCCGGCAGGATCTCGGGGACGACGCTGGCCAAGCTGGCCGACATCATCGAGTCGCACGGCTCGACCCGGCTGCGGACGACGCCGTACCAGAAGCTCGTGATCCTGGACGTCGAGCCCGACCACGTCGCGTCACTGGTCGCCGCTGTCGAGGACATCGGGCTGTCGACGAGTCCGAGCCAGTGGCGGCGCTCGACGATGGCCTGCACCGGGATCGAGTTCTGCAAGCTCGCGATCGTCGAGACGAAAGGCCGTGCCGCCGCCCTCGTTGCCGAGCTCGAGCAGCGCATCCCCGAACTCGACACCCCGATCACCGTGCACCTGAACGGGTGCCCCAACTCGTGCGCCCGCATCCAGATCGCCGACATCGGCCTGAAGGGCCAGCTCGTCCTCGACGGCGACGGAAACCAGGTCGAAGGCTTCCAGGTCCACCTCGGCGGTGGTGTCGGCCTCGAGGCCGGGTTCGGCCGCAAGCTGCGCGGTCACAAGGTCACGTCGGCAGATCTCACCGACTACGTCGAGAGAGTGGTGCGCGGCTACCTCGACCAGCGTGAGGTCGGCGAGCGGTTCGCGGCCTGGGCGCTGCGCGCGGACGAGGCGGTGCTGCGATGAGCGCACACAGTGTTCCCCTGCACTGCCCCTACTGCGCCGGCGAGAACCTGCACCCACATGGCGATGTCCACGGCGCCTGGGAGTGCCGCGAGTGCCTCCGTGCGTTCGGCGTGAAGTTCATCGGGCTGCTCGGCCCCGCCGGCAGCTCAGCAGCGGTTGGCGACGACCGAGGGAGGGTGTCATGACCTTGACTCCGACATTGCTCACCGCGGAGGAGCTGCGCGAGACCGCACTGATCGCTGGGCCGGAGCTCGAGCTCGCCCCGGCGGAGGCGGTCATCGAGTGGGCAGTCGAGACGTTCGGCAGCCGCTTCTGTGTCACCTCGTCGATGAGCGACTCCGTTCTCGCCCATCTGGCGGGTCGCGTGGCACCGGGGACCGACGTGCTTTTCCTCGACACCGGGTACCACTTCGTCGAGACGATCGGGACCCGCGACGCGGTCGCTGCCACCCATCCGGTCAACGTCGTGACGCTCGCACCCACCATCTCGGTGCGCGAGCAGGACGAGCAGTACGGTCCCGACCTCTGGTCCCGTGACCCCGACCTGTGCTGCGCGCTTCGCAAGGTGCAGCCGCTCACGGACGGGCTGACGGCGTACGACGCCTGGGCGACCGGGTTGCGCCGCGAGGAGACCCACGACCGCGTGATCACGCCCGTCGTCGGCTGGGACGCGGCCAAGGGCAAGGTGAAGATCTCGCCGCTGGCCCGTTGGTCACGATCCGACGTCGACCACTACATCGCCGACCACGCCGGTCCAGGCGGCGTGCTCGTCAACCCGTTGCACTACGACGGGTATCCCTCGATTGGATGCTGGCCCTGCACCCGCCGGGTGGCTCCGGGCGACGATGCCCGAAGCGGACGGTGGGCGGGGACCGGCAAGACAGAATGCGGAATCCACTCATGAACGCTCCAGCTCTGATCGCCCAGGCCCACGGCAGTCGCGACCCCCGCGCCGCCCGGACCATCCGCGAGATCGTCGCCGTCACCAAGGCGCTCCGACCGGACTTGAAGATCGAGCCGGCCTTTCTGGACCACACCCGCCCTGACCTCGACGCCGTCGTAGACCGGTTGGCTGCACGCGGCCACCAGGAGATCGTGGTCGTCCCGCTGCTGCTCACCGAGGCCTATCACGCACGCGTCGACGTGCCCGAGGTTGTCGGCCGAGCCGCCGAACGCCACCACGGCCTGGCGATCAGGGTCGCCGACGTCGTGGGTACCGATGCTGCGCTCCTCACCATCCTCGACGAGCGGCTCCGCGAATCGCTCCGGGAGTCGCGCATCCGTGAGCTCGATGCGCTCGTCCTCGCGGCCGCGGGAACCTCCGACGCTCTCGCCAACGCCACCGTCGCCCGGCTGGCTCGACTGTGGGGCAACCGCCACCGGCTCCCGACGAGCGTCGCCTTCGCATCGACGGCTCCCCCGTCGACAGGCGAGGCTGTCCGGGCCTGGCGTCGGCAGGGTCGTCGCCACGTCGCAGTCGGCTCGCTCTTCATCGCGCCCGGCCGGCTGCCCGACCGCGCCGAGGAGCTGGCTCTGGAGGCGGGTGCGGTGGCGGTCTCCCGTCCGCTCGGCGCGCATGCCGAGCTGAGCCGCATCCTGCTGGCCCGGTACTCCGTCGGGGCTCTCCAGCTGGTCCAGCTGCCGGCCTGAGACCGGCCACCGCAGGCGCACCACCCATGCGTGAGGGCGCGGCGCCACCCACCCGGCGCCGCGCCCTCCGGCAAGCGTCGGTCCGTCAGGTGGCGGCGAGTCGCGCCCGTTGCTCGTCGACGTCGAAGTCGCCGGGCGGGTACTGCGGGTCCATCGCGCGGAGGTGCTCGAGCAGGATCGACGTGATAGCCCAGTTGCGGTACCACTTGCGGTCGCTGGGGATCACGTAGAACGGCGAGGCCTCGGTGTTGCACCGTTCCAGCGCGATCTCGTAGGCGGCCATGTAGTCGTCCCACCGGGCCCGCTCGTCGATGTCTCCCGGGTTGAACTTCCAGTGCTTGGTGGGGTCGTCCAACCGCTCGGCCAGCCGCCCGCGCTGTTCGTCCAAGGAGATGTGCAGCATGCAGGTGATCACCCGCGTTCCCCGACCGAGCAGCCCGAGCTCGAACGCGTTGATGGCGTCGTAACGACGCTCGATCTCCTTCGCGGACGCCAGTCCGTGAACGCGGGCGATCAGCACGTCCTCGTAGTGACTGCGGTCGAAGATGCCGATCATGCCCGGACCCGGCACCCGCTTCTCGATCCGCCACAGGAAGTCGTGCGCGAGCTCGACCTTGCTCGGCGCCTTGAAAGCGGTGATCTGGACACCCTGCGGATCGAGCAGCCCGACGCAGTGCCTCATCACCCCACCCTTGCCGGACGTATCCATCCCCTGGACGACGAGGAGCACGCTGCGTTCGACCGTGCCGCGTGATTCGGCATACAGCCGCTCCTGAAGCTCAGACACCTCGGCACCCAGGGCGTCCAGTGCCTTCTTGCCGTCGGCGCTGTCGCCGTCGAACCCCGGCGTCGACCGTGGGTCGAGGGCGGCCAGGTCGACAGGACCGGGCGGAAGTCGTAGGACGGCGGAGACACCGGCAGGTACCACGTGGTCAGGCATGGCAGCCATTCTGGGCCATGTGAGCCGAGGTCAGCCATCACCACAGCGGTCGGACAGCACGGGGTCCCCGGTGTCGCGGCGTCCTGGTCGCTGCGAGGTGGCAGGATCACGGTGTGCAGTCCTTGTTCCCGACGTCGCCGAACGAGGTGACACCGGACGACCTGGTCGAGCTCTACGCCTACCCGTCCGAGCGCACCTGGGTCCGGGCGAACTTCGTGTCCACGCTCGACGGTGCCGCCCACGGTGCAGACAGTCGCTCGGGCAGCCTGTCGACGGCGGCCGACCGACAGGTCTTCGCGCTGCTGCGCTCGCTCTGCGACCTGATCGTGGTCGGGGCCGGTACGGCCCGGGCGGAGAGCTACCAGCCCGTGCTGGCGCACGAGGTCGACGGTGACCTACGTGCCGACCTCGGGTTGGCGTCGACACCGGCCATCGCAGTGGTCTCGCGCAGCCTCCGCGTCGACAGCACGCTGCTCGCCGGTGGCGACGCCCCGACGCTCGTCGTGACCAGCGCCGCTACCGCGGCCGAACACGCCGATCACCTCGCGTCGGTGCCCGTCGTGGTGGCCAGCCCGCCCGACGATCCGCACGCACTGGACGTCGGCCGCGCCGTCGAGGGAATCGTCGCGCTGGGCTACCAGCGGCTGCTCTGCGAGGGCGGTCCGTCGCTGATGCGCGACTTCGTGGCAGCCGGTTGTCTCGACGAGCTCTGCCTGACGATCAGCCCGCAGCTGGTCGCGGGCGACCCCCTGCGGATCCTCAACGGAGCCGCGCTGCACCCGCCGACCCACCTCGAGCTCCGTCATCTGCTCACCGCGGAAAGCACCCTGCTGTGCCGCTACACGACGACCCGCGACGCCCGAAGGTAGGTGTTCCGTCATGGACCTTCCGGTCATGCCGCCGCTCTCGCCGATGCTCGCGAAGTCGGCGAAGGGCGTTCCTGACCCGACCAAGTATCCCGACGGGCTCCTCTTCGAACCCAAGTGGGACGGCTTCCGATGCATCATCTTCCGCGACGGCGACGAGGTCGAGCTCGGCAGCCGCAACGAGCGGCCGCTGACGCGGTACTTCCCCGAGCTCGTCGCGGCCGCCAAGCAGTCGCTGCCGGAGCGCTGCGTGGTCGACGGAGAGATCGTGGTCTCGATGAACGGCCGTCTCCAGTTCGAGGTGCTGCAGGAGCGCATCCATCCTGCTGACTCGCGGGTCCAGAAGCTCGCGGCCGAGACGCCGGCGTCATACGTCGCGTTCGACCTGCTCGCTCTCGACGACCGCTCGTTGCTCGACGCGCCGCTGGCCGAACGCCGTGCTCAGCTCGAGGCGGCGCTCTCCACGGCGGTCGCTCCGATCCACGTCACCCGGGCCACTCTCGACCGGGACACCGCCGAGGAATGGTTCGGCAGCTTCGAAGGGGCAGGCCTCGACGGGATCGTCGCCAAGCCACGCGACGGGAGCTACCAGCCGAACGGCCGCGCGATGATCAAGGTCAAGCACGAGCGCACCTGCGACGCGGTCGTCGCGGGCTACCGCCTCCACAAGACCTCCACCGAGGAGAAGCCGCTGCTGGGCTCCCTCCTGCTGGGGCTGTACGACGATCAGGGTCAGCTTCAGCACATCGGCGTCTCGGCAGCCTTCGCGGCCGCCCGGCGGGCCGAGCTGATCGTCGAGCTAGCGCCGCTCCTGATCGACCCGAAGGACCATCCCTGGCGCGCGTGGGCCGAAGCCGAGGCGCATCAGCAGGGCCGGCTTCCTGGCGCGGTCTCCCGCTGGAACGCCAAGAAGGACCTGAGCTGGATCCCGATCGATCCGGTGCTCGTCGTCGAGGTCGGCTACGACCACATGGAAGGCACGCGGCTGCGGCACACCGCACAGTTCAAGCGCTGGCGACCCGACCGCGAGCCCGCGTCCTGCACCTACGACCAGCTCGAGGAGGTCGTCGGCTACGACCTGGCCGAGGTCCTGAGCTGACCTCCCCTCTCGGGTCTGCTTGGCGTGCCGGGGTTGGGCGGAGCGGCGATGCGGGGGCATGATGGAGTTGAGCCCCTGCCAACGAAGGAGCGTCATGTACAACGTGATCGTGCTGGCTGAACAGGCCATGAGTGCAGGGGACGCGGCCGAGGTGGTGTCCCTGCATGAAGGCATCGAAGACGACCGTCACTACCACGTCCTGATTCCCTGCGAGAACGCCGCGGTCCGGGTCGAGACGGCGCTCGGTGCGCTGGCGGCCAGCGAGGTCCTCGCGGCGCCGCCGGTCGTGACCGGCGAGATGGATGTCGTCGAGTCGCAGAAACAGATCGACGCACAGGCCGAGACCAGCGTCACCGTCAGCACGGCCG
>JANLYC010000316.1:0-10229 GCA_031365435.1 Nocardioidaceae bacterium | reverse complement strand
GTTCCTCACGTCGCATGTGGTGGGGCCCATATCACCGGTCACCTTCTACCAGCAGTACGGCTTCCGTCTCACCGGCGAGGTCCACGACGGCGAGCCCATCCTCGAGCTCGACCTTTACCCCGGCGGGGTCATACATCCGGTGTCCACCGGGACTGCATTCCGGCTCAGGCAGCAGCCAGCCTCTCGCGCCACGTCACCGCTGCACATCGCCGACGCGTCAGTCACGACGCAGCACCGTCGAGAGCGTTCTCTGCGCGGCGACCCAGCGCGTCGAGGACATGGCTGCGAATGACGCACCCGGCTCGCTGGCCCCAGTTGCCGGTCCTTCCTCGTTCTCGCAGCTTGGCGGGACGCGTCAGCGCATGGCCGACAGGGCATCCAGAGCGGCCATGTCATCGTCAGACAGCTGGAAGTCTCCGACCTCGGCGTTGGCAGCAATGCGTTCAGGCTGGCTGGACTTCGGAATGGTGACGATGCCGTGCTGCAGGTGCCACCGGATCACGACCTGCGCCGGCGTGCGACCCGTGCGTCGCGCCACGTCGGCGACGACCGGATCATCGAGGACTCCGCCGCGCAGTCCGCTGTACCCCTCGAGCACAACACCCCTGGCGCGGTGCTCCTTGAGGAGCCCGGCGTCGAACAACCGGGGACTCCACTCGATCTGGTTGACGGCGGGCATGACTCCGGTGGCGGACGCCAGCTGGTCGATCTGGTCCACCGAGTAGTTGCTGACGCCGATGTCGCGCACCAGCTTGCTCTCTCGTGCTTCGACGAACGCTTCCCAGATGTCGGTGCCGATGCCATGGGAGGGAGTCCAGTGGATGAGCCACAGATCGACGTACTCGGTCTGCAGGAGGTCCAGGCTCGCTCGCAGTGTGGCCAGCTCGTTGCCGACGCGGTTCGGTGGGCACTTCGTGGTGACGAACACGTCAGCGCGGGACACGCCACTGTCGCGGAGCGCGCGACCGACCTCTCCCTCGTTGCCATAGACGGTGGCGGTGTCCAGGTGCCGGTAGCCCACCTCGAGAGCCGTGGTCGTCGCTCGGACAGCGGCTGCACCCTTGATCTGCCACGTACCGAAACCCAGCAGTGGCATCTGCGCCCCGCTGGTCAGCTCCACGTGCATGTCGGGAACCTGGCCGCGAGCCGGCTGGCTGCTGTTTGTCATGGCGCCAACCTAGCTCCCGGCGCAAGCCGCTGCACGCGCCTCGACCCGTCTCAAGGGGGACACGGCCCCGCCCAGGGCACCGAGGCACAATCAGAGCCATGGACCTGGACGATCTGCTGGCCGACATCGGGACCGAGGTAGCGCCAACGGTCGGGCAGGGCCACGTGGCCGACTACATTCCGAGCCTCGCTGCGGTCGACCCGAACCAGTTCGGGATGGTCGTGGCCATGAACGACGGAGTGATCCATGCGACCGGTGACGCAGACGTCGCATTTTCGGTGCAGAGCATCTCGAAGGTCTTCAGCCTGGCCCTGGTGATGGCGTACGACGGCGACCAGATCTGGAGTCGGGTCTCGCGCGAGCCGTCGGGCAACCCGTTCAACTCGATGTTGCATCTTGACCAGGAGTCGGGCCGGCC
The DNA here is from genome assembly GCA_031365435.1 of Nocardioidaceae bacterium. Lineage (GTDB taxonomy): Bacteria > Actinomycetota > Actinomycetes > Propionibacteriales > Nocardioidaceae > JANLYC01. The sequence continues at coordinate 8,643 of JANLYC010000316.1, read as the reverse complement.
GCGTAACCCGTTCATCAACGCAGGAGCCCTCGTCGTCACCGACCGGCTCCATCAGGTGACCGGCGATGCCGCCGCGGTCATGCGCGCACTGGTCCGAGAGGAGAGCGGAAACCCCCGTGTCGACGCGGACCCAGAGGTTGCGCGCTCGGAGAGCGAGCAGGGCCATCGCATCGCAGCGATGGCACACCTGCTCGCCAGCTACGACAACCTCGAGTCCCCGGTCGAGAAGGTGCTGGAGCAGTACTTCTGGCAGTGCTCGCTGTCGATGACCTGTCGGGAGGTTGCGTTGGCAGCCGGTCTGCTGGCGCGTCATGGGGTGCGGGCTGACGGCACGCGCCTGCTCTCCCTGAGCCAGACCAAGCGCATCAACGCCGTCATGCTGACGTGTGGCACCTACGACGCCGCGGGGGAGTTCGCCTATCGCGTGGGCGTTCCGGGCAAGAGCGGGGTCGGCGGCGGGATTCTCGCCATCATCCCGGACCGGTGCACGATCTGCGTCTGGAGTCCTGCCCTAGGCCCGTCCGGGAACTCGGCTGCCGGGGTCGCGGCACTCGACCTGTTCACTACCCGGACCGGCTGGTCGATCTTCTAGCGGTTCGCCGACCCCACCCGCGCTCGGGGTGGCCGGAAGTCAGTCGGACGTGACCGCCGCGGGTTCGCCGATCACGACGCCGCGGTGACCGAGGTCGATCTTGACGGCGTGCGAGCGTGTCTTCCGTCCGGACCAGTAGAAGTAGAGGCCGAGCAGCAGGATCAGCCCCAGCGGCAGCAGCTGGCTGATCTCGTACTGGGCGCGCTGACCCTCGAAGTCTCCACCGACGAGCGCATCGGACATCGGAGTGCCCAAGAAGATGCGGCCGAGCAACCCCGGGAACAACAGCTCGAGGGAGGCGACCAACGCCCACAGCCAGCACAGCGCACTGACCAGCAGCGCGACGGCGTCACCGCCCGGGATCTTGAACGGGCGCGGCACGTGCGAGTGGTTCTTCCGCAGCAGGTAGAGCGCGGGAAAGATCCCGAGGTACGACAGCGTCGTCGTGGAGATGGCCAGGCCGAGTGCCGCCGTGAAGTACTTCGCCGTGTCACCGGACGTCAACGAGAACGCAAGGATCATGAAGACCGTCGCGATGGCACCGGAGAGGAAGTTGACCGCGATCGGGGTGCCGTACTTCTTGGAGAAGATGCCCAACCACCGTGGGCCTCCGCCGTCGTACGCCGCGACGGCCTGTGCCCGGTCAGCCCCCATGATCCAAGTGGCACCGCTGGACAGCAACGCCCAGATGAAGCCGATCGCCGCCAGGTGACCGAGCACGCTGCCGGCTCCGGTGAGGGTGGCTACCACGGTCCCGTCGGAGGCCGTCTTCACGTCACCGCCATACACCGTGAACACCGTCTTGATGGCGTCGACGAAGCCGCCGAGGCTGGTGATCTGCTCCTTGGGCAACACCAGCAGGATCGCCAGGATCGGGGCGCCGTAGGCAAGGATCGCGACCAGCCAAGCGCGCCCGATCGTCACCGGCACGTCCTTCTGCGGGTCCGTCATCTCATCGCCGGCGGCGTTGGGCAGCTCGAAGCCCACATAGTTGAAGAACAGCACAGGGATCGCGGCGAAGAAGACGGCCGTGGTCGGCTTGAAGTCACCACCCGACACCCCTTGGACGCCGTTCTGCATCGCATAGATCATCACCGTCAGCGTGAAGCCGCCCAGCAGCAGAACGCGTACCCATGCCCCGATGGTCGGGATCCACTTGCCGATGCCGAAGGACAGGATCGCGGACCAGGTCGCGATCCAGATGAACGCGATGCCGAACAGGATCTGCACCGTCCGCACCCCGGCGGTGCCCATGTGCGCGGCCGGGTCGTAGAAGAACTGCGTGAACACCGCGTAGGCCGTGATAGTCAGCGCGCCACCGAGCCAGATGGGGTTGGACAGCCAGTACATGACGGCGTTCATCGACCCGACGAACCTTCCCATTGCCAGCTTGGTCCAGACGTACGGACCGCCCTCTTCCGGGAAGGCTGCCCCGAGCTCCGCGGTCAGAGCGGCGTACGGGAGGAAGAAGAAGAGGCCGAGGAAGACCAGCCAGATGAAGGCCTGCGCGCCGTAGCTCGAGACCGCGCCGAGCGTGTCCAGGCCCACGATCGTGCAGATGAGGAAGAAGAAGATGTCGAAGCGGCCGAAGTGCTTGCGCAGCTTGGCCTTCTCCTCGACAGCCGCCTCAGTGGTGACCTCGATGAGATCTACGGGCATTGCCACACTGGCCATGGGATCAACTCCGTCGTTCGGCGGTCATGCCTTTGCAGGTGCCTCGGATCCTGACGTCGATTCCAGCGTTAGTCAAGGACTCAACTAAGGTGCTTCTCGCCGCAAAACGGGCTAGGTGCGACGGAATCGCGCGTTGATTTCGCTCTTTCCCACGAATTCCTGGGGTTTCAGCGAGGTTTGAATAATCTACAAGCTGGGCCTACCGGGGCCGACCCCAGCGGGTGGCGGCGTTTCGTGTCCAAGTTCGGGGCGCGGGCAGCAGGCCCACGACCGCCGTTGCCGACAGCGCGACCGCGGCCCCGGCGACGGCGTCGAGCACATAGTGGTTGCCCGTGGCGATGATGATCGCCACGGTCACGATCGGGTAGAGGACGGCCAGCAGCCGCAACCACCAGGCACGGATGAGCAGGAACGCGATCACTGTCACCCAGACGGCCCAGGCGGTGTGCAGGGAAGGCATCGCGGCGTACTGGTTGGGTGCTGACGTGCTGGCGGCTGCGGCGACTCCCGTCAACTGGGTCACGTCGAGGAATCCGCTGCCGGGCAGCAGCCGTGGCGGCGCCACCGGATAGACCCAGAAGACGATGAGACCCGCCAGGTTGATCAGGACCAGGGCGTTTCGCGCGGAAGGGTAGGCCGACGGCCGATAGACATAGCAGGCAACGAGCACGAGCAGGGTCACCGTGAGATGTGCAAGCTGGTAGTACCAGCTCGTCACCTCAGCCAGCTGATGATGCGCCGCAAGCCAGACGTTCGCCGGCAGCTCGAAGCCGAGACCGACATGGCGTTCGAACGCCCAGATCTGGAACCCGTCATGCATGGACAAGGCGGCCCGGGTCTCGGCCAGGTTGTGGATCCGGTCGTAGGCGAACACCAGGATCCCCACGATGGCGAGCTCCAGAGGCAGCCAGGCGCGAGCGGACTCTCGAGCCGAGAACGGCCCCGCGGACGCGGCCGGGCCCAGGTTCTGGAGCTGTTCGGAAGTCGTGGTCACCACGTCGAGACTAGTCGCTTGCAGCCGACGATTGCGTGAGACCGCAGCCTCGCGATCAGGAATGCAGACAGTTGCCGCGGATCGACCAGTGGGAGACCGTTTTCGTTCCGTCACCGAGTCATGACCAATGGCCCTCGTCCGGAACGTGAGATGGGTGCACGTTGGTCTTGACCGGGGCGCTGCAGGAAAGTGCCCTCAGCCACAGGAAGGTGTGCCTGCCATGTATGCGCATGTTGGCGATCGCTTGGTCGTACCGAGTCCGCATGTCGACGGTCCGATCCGAGACGCGGAGATCCTGGAAGTGCACCAGCCGGACGGGGCCCCGCCCTACCTGGTTCGCTGGGGCGACACCGGCCATGAAGGTTTGGTGTACCCCGGACCAGACGCGCACATCGAGCATTTCCGCCAGAGTGCCGCGGATGAGAAGTGACTCGGCACTGAGCAGGTACGACGTCCACATGGGGCAAGAGCCCTCTCCTCAGATCAGCGAGCAGTTCGTCGGGGCATCGCCTTCACGAACCGGCGTGGTCAACTCCGGTTGTGGTCCGGCGACGACCTAAGGTCACGGCATGGACATCTCGATTCGTCACAACCCCGGTTTCGCTGTCGCCCGTTGCACGCTCGCTCCCGGAGAGACCGTGCGGGCGGAGTCCGGCGCCATGATGGCCACGTCGGCCGACGTCGCCATCGAGGCCAAGGCCGCCGGCGGTCTCATGAAGTCACTCAAGCGAAGCGTGCTCGGCGGGGAGTCGTTCTTCATCACGACTTACACCGCTCCGGCGGCCGGCGGGTGGGTCGACTTCGCCGCCCGACTGCCCGGCGACGTGGTCGGGCTCCCGGTCTCCGAGGGCCTCAACATCACCCGCGGGAGCTACCTGTGCTCCGACGCCGCTGTCGAGATCGACACGTCCTGGGGTGGTTTCAAGAATCTCGCTGGGGGAGAGGGCGGGTTCCTCGTCCGTGCGTCCGGTCAGGGGCAGGTGGTCCTTGCGGCGTACGGCGCCATCGATGCCGCCGATCTCGGACCGAACGAGTCCGTCGTCGTGGACTCCGGCCACATGGTCGCCTGGGACAACGCCGTGCAAACCCAGCTCCGGAGGGCGGCGGGAGGCGGTCTCATCCAGTCCGCCAAGAGCGGCGAGGGATTCGTCTTCGACGTGCGCGGCCCCGGTCGTATCTGGACGCAGTCCCGGAACCCCTCGGAGTTCGTCGCGTGGATGACCAGTGTGCTGCCGTTCTCTCGCGAGTGAGCGGTCCCAGCGGAGCTAGGTCGTCGGGGGTTCGTCCACTGTCGAGAGGAGTACGTCGGCGAGCCGATCGGGGCGGAACCGTGTGAAGAAGTCGGCATCGTTCGGCTTCCAGACCTGCAGCCAGAGCTCCGTCTGCGGGTTGCCGTAGACGTGCTCGTCACGCCACATCCCGCGGCGCGTCGCCGTGTCCAGGTCGACGTCGATCCACACCCGCAGGTCGAACAGCTCGATGAGCTCGGGGACGTACAACCCCAAAGCCTCGACGATGATCACGGTCGGCTGGTCGAGACGCACCCAGGGGCCCAGCCGCTGCGCGGCGGGGTCCCAGACCTGAAATCCGACCTGCGCACCTCGACGGGCCGGCTCCAGCACCTGCTGCCGGAGTCTGTCACGGTCGACAACGCTCCAGTGGTCGGAACGGCTGCGCGGTGGGCGCTCCAGCAGGAACTCATCGCCCGGAATGACGACCGAGCCCGGAAGCTGCTCCTGCAGCCGAGCGGCGAGCGTGGACTTGCCGGCGCCGCCGAAACCGGAGATCCCGACGACGACAGCACGGGATTCGGCGACGGGACGCACCAGGCGCGCCACGTCGCTGACGGATCGCACGACGGTGGTCGGCATGGGTCATTCATACCGGACGAAGGGGATACGAGGCTCCCTGGGTGGGCCGCCGCAACGACCCGGCCAGCGCGTCGGACTGCTGCCCCGCGTCAGGTCGCCTTCACCCAGGCGTCCTTGATGATGCCGCGATACCAGTCGAACCCGGACTTGGCGGAGGACTCGGCCTTGGCGCCCAAGGCCAGGTCCAGGTTGTTGGACACGGTGCCGAGCCCCGCGGTGTACGTCTTCGAGCGCAGCTTGAGTGCGTCGACCTTGAGGCTGATGGCGTCAGCGCCCTTCGTGCACGTCAGTGTGTGTTGCCTGCCGTCGGCCAGGTCTCGGTTGCTGACGCCCTGGACGGAAGCGTTCACCCGCCTGCCGTTGTCCCGGACGGACTTGACGACGCATCGGGCCACGGCCCTGCCCTTGACGTTCTTGATCTCGAGCTTGTAGTCGCCACCCTTGGTCGACGTGAGCCCCTTGCGCAGGACGTCGTAGGTCTCGCCCAACTTCGCCGGCGGCCTGGTCATCTTGAGGATGACGCCGAACGAGAAGGAGATGCCGGCGGGGTTGAGGCTCTTCGAGGAGGGCACGATCACCCGGGCGTTGGTGCCGTTGAACTCGTACCCGGACCCGGTGCCCACGGTGTGGTGACTCGTGCCGTGATTCCGGTTTCCGCTGGCGTCGTGCGCAGTGGTGCCGCTCTTCTCGTCGAGGTGCCAGTGCCCCCCGAAACCGGCGGTTGCCGCTGTGGCGGTGCCTGTCAGCGGGACAAGAACGAAGAGGAGCGAGACAACAAGGGCGAACCAGATACGCATGAACCAAGCCTTTGGAAAGGGTGCAAGAACCCCCAACCCTAGGCGGATCGTCCCAACGGCGCGTGACTCGTCTGAGTCAAATCATGACTAGGTCAGTCTTTTCGGATAGCCCAACAGGGCTATGGCGCTCCCTGCATCCTGCATGCCATGGTGCGGGGTCGATCTGGCGCGCCCGTGGCGATGGGCCCGCCCAAACGGGACCTTTGGCCCTCATCGCAGTCTTCCGATTGGCGTCTAGTGGTGACGGACATGTTCGCGAGGTGGTCAGCCACCGTGTACGACCCCGGGCGGCACAGGGAGGCAAAAGTGACCCAGACCTCGACCAGGGACAGGCTCGTCGCGACCCGCTCACCGAACCTCATGCTGGCGACCGCGACGATCGGTTTCGCGTTGAACTTCTGGGCGTGGGCCCTGCTGAGCCCCCTCGGTCCGGTGTTCCGCGACTCCGGGACGCTCGGCGCCCTCAGCGAGACACAGGTGGCGCTCCTCGTCGCGGTTCCGGTGATCGTGGGGTCGCTCGGCCGGATCCTCGTGGGGGCGCTGACCGACAAGTACGGCGGCCGCGGAATGTTCGTGGCCGTCTCGGTGGCGACGATCATTCCCGTGCTCTTCATCGGCTACTACGCACAGACGAACTACGGCGCCCTGTTGATCGGCGGCTTCTTCCTCGGCATCGCCGGCACGGCCTTCGCTGTCGGTGTGCCGTTCGTCAACGCCTGGTTTCCCCCGGAGCGCCGTGGTCTGGCGATCGGTATCTTCGGCGCCGGAATGGGCGGCACCGCGATCAGTGCCTTGACGACCGTCAAGCTCTACAACAACCTCAGCGACAAGGCGCCGTTCCTGTTCACCGCGTCGGCGCTGGCTGTCTTCGCTGTGGTCGCCTGGTTCGAGCTCGAGGACTCGCCGACTTGGGCACCGCCGGCAGGAACCCTCGCCAGTCGGCTGTCGGCCAACGCCCGCCTGCCGATCACCTGGCAGGCGTGCATCTTGTATGCCGTCGCGTTCGGTGGCTACGTCGCCTTCTCCGTCTATCTGCCGGCCTACCTCAAGACCGCGTACGGCCTCGAGCCCGCAGATGCGTCGAACCGGATGGCGGGCTTCGTGATCCTCGCGGTGCTGATGCGGCCGGTCGGCGGATGGCTCTCGGACCGCATCGGCCCCGTGCCGGTTCTCACCACCGGGTATGCCGTCGTCGCCGTCTGCGCCGCCTTCGCCTCGGCGACGCCTGGGCTCAAGCCGTTCGGCACGGTCGTGTTCCTCACGATGGCGATGGCCCTGGGGTCGGGAACAGGAGCGACCTTCGCCCTGATCGCCAGGGTGACCGACCCGGCCAGGGTCGGAGGGGTGACCGGTCTGGTCGGTGCCGCCGGAGGTCTCGGTGGTTTCGTGCCGCCCCTGATCATGGGGTACGTCTACGGACGCACAGACTCCTACGCGATCGGCCTGCTGCTGCTGTCGGCGACCGCAATCCTCACCCTGCTGCTCACGGTCACCGTGGTCCGGCGAACTGCGCTGGCTCACGATCGGGCAGCGGATCCGCTGGTCAGCACGAACATCCGGGCAGCCCGCACTGTCCCACCGACGAAGTGAGGATGGCGCGTGAGCACTGACCACCAGCAGCCGGCAGCGCAGGACCACAGCCCTGACATCGGCATGGACGGCTCCGTGAGCGACGCACTCCTGAGGACCAGACGCTTCTTCACCCGCGGAACCGTCTCAGGGGACCTGCGGACGTTGACCAAGACCGGGGGCCGGGGGGCGGACGACTTCTACCGGGACAGGTGGAGCCACGACAAGGTCGTCCGCTCGACGCACGGCGTGAACTGCACGGGGTCGTGCTCGTGGAAGGTGTACGTCAAGGACGGGATCATCACCTGGGAGACGCAGCAGACCGACTACCCGTCCGCCGGCCCGGACAGTCCGGAGTACGAGCCACGCGGCTGTCCGCGCGGAGCGGCGTTCTCCTGGTACACCTACTCGCCCACCCGGGTGCGCTACCCCTACGTGCGCGGTGTGCTGCTGCAGATGTTCCGCGAGGCCAAGCGGCAGCACGACGGTGATCCGGTGCGTGCCTGGGCGCACATCGTCGACAACCCGCAGCGAGCGAAGGCGTACAAGTCAGCGCGGGGCAAGGGCGGGCTCGTACGCGCGAGCTGGGACGAGGCCACCGAGATCATCGCGGCAGCCCACGTCCACACGATCAAGAAGTGGGGGCCGGACCGGGTGGCGGGTTTCTCGCCGATCCCCGCCATGTCGATGGTCTCGCACGCGTCCGGGGCGCGGTTCGTAAACCTGATCGGTGGCTCGATGCTGAGCTTCTACGACTGGTACGCCGACCTGCCGGTGGCCTCGCCGCAGGTCTTCGGAGACCAGACCGACGTACCCGAGTCGGGTGACTGGTGGAACGCCGGCTACCTCATCATGTGGGGCTCCAACCTGCCAGTCACGCGGACCCCGGATGCACACTGGATGACGGAGGCGCGGTACCGCGGACAGAAGGTCATCGCGGTGGCGCCCGACTACGCCGACAACGTCAAGTTCGCCGACGAGTGGCTGTCGGCGAGACCCGGTACGGATGCCGCTCTGGCCATGGCGATGGGGCATGTCGTGCTCAAGGAGTTCTTCGTCGATCGCCAGACGCCGTACTTCACCGACTACGTCAAGAAGTACACAGACCTGCCTCACCTCGTCTACCTGGACAAGACACCTGACGGC
>JANLYC010000482.1:0-1913 GCA_031365435.1 Nocardioidaceae bacterium | reverse complement strand
ACAGGACTCAGCTCATCGAGGGGGCGGCTGAGCCCTGAGAAGGTCGGAGCGCTGTCCGGTCAGCCCGCTAGGAACGAGAGCCTGACCTCGCGGTCGTGGTTGTCGATGTTGAGGTCCACCAGACAGATGCTTTGCCAGGTCCCCAGGGCAAGTCGGCCGCCGAGGACCGGGATGGTGGCGTAGGGCGGAATGATCGCAGGCATCACGTGCGAGCGGCCGTGGCCCGCACTGCCGTGGCTGTGGCGCCACCGGTCATCGGCCGGCAGCAGGTCGTCCAGCGCAGTGAGCAGGTCGTCATCGCTGCCGGCGCCGGTCTCGAGGATAGCCAGGCCGGCGGTGGCGTGCGGGACGAAGACGTGCAGCAGGCCGTCGCCCTGGCGCCGTACGAACTCCGAACAGTCGGCAGTCAGGTCGAGCACGACATCGTGGCCGCCGGTGCGGAAGAAACGGGTCTCGGACTGCATCAGGCCATCCTCTCAAGCCCACCCTGTCGTCCGGGTGGCGGGATCGGCGAGGTGGGCGCCGGCATACCGCTGGCCAGGGTGAGCAAGGCAGATACGGACTCAACACGGCAGGTTTGCCTTGTTCACAAGCCACCTGGCTTGTGCACAAGGCAAACGCGGAGGGCCATGTGAGTGAGGTGGTCAGGTGAAGTTGGCGCGGCGGGCGGTACGACGCAAGGCGCCCAGCACCGGCCGGCCGGCCAGCAGCACAGCGGCCGCGGTGAGGACTCCCCGCGGCACGTCCCAGCCGAGTGACGTGGTGGCCCAGAAGACCCCGTAGCGGTGCAGGTTGTCCGCGAGTGGGTCGCCGGCGACGTAGGTGACCTCGGGCGAGTACGCCGCGAAAGGCCAGAACCACAGGTTGAGCAGCATCCCGTAGAACAGTCCGGCCAGCACGCCGTATGCCGCCAGCATCATCACCTCGGCGCGGCCCCGCCACTGCGGCAGCATCCCGGCCGCCAGCCCGACCCAGCCGGCAGCGAACATCTGGAACGGCAGCCACGGCCCCACGCCTCCGGTGATGAGGGCCCCGGCGAACAACGTGAGCGCACCGAGCACGAAGCCGAACCCGCGGCCGAAGACCCGCCCACCGAGCAGGATCACGATGAAGCTCGGTTCGAGGCCGGCCGCACCCGGCCCCAGCGCCCGCAACGCCGCCCCGATGGCCGCGAGCATGCCGAGCATCGCCACTGCCTTGGCGTCGATGCCGCCCGAGGAGAGGTCGGCCAGGACCACCGCCGCCAGCATCGGCAGCAGGATCACGAAGAACCATGGTGCATCGCCGCTGTGCGAGTTGTCGAGCGCGGCTCCGGGCTGCACCACGAACGGCCACGCGTAGGCCACCAGACCCACGACCGACACGACGGTCAGGACCACGACCGACTTCAGGGGCAGCCGGATCAGCGGCGTCGGTCCGGCCGCACCGCTCGCGGAGCTCCCGACGACGGGTGTCGTCGTCATGTCGGCTCTGCCATCGCCAGACCGTTCGCCACGTCCGACACGGTGAGCCACGGCTGCGGTGCCAGGATCTTTGCCACCTGCGGGGCGAACGCGGGAGAGGCCACGACCACCTCAGGTGTCGGGCCGTCGGCCACGAGCTCGCCCTCCGCCATCACCACCACCCGGGTCGCGACCTCTGCGACGAGCTCCACGTCGTGGGTGGCGAGGATGACGGCGCGACCGTCGGCGACGAGCTTGCGCAGAATGGTCATCAACCGCCGCTTCGCCCCGTAGTCGAGGCCTCGGGTCGGCTCGTCGAGCAGCAGCAGCGGGGGAGCAGCCGTCAGGACCACGCACAGAGCGAGGATCAGGCGTTGTCCTTCGGACAGGTCCGTCGGGAGCTGGTCCAGCGAGACGTCCGGGGACAGCTCCGCCAGCAACCGTCGGGCCGTCCCGGCCTCGGCGCCGGCA
>JANLYC010000465.1:0-11928 GCA_031365435.1 Nocardioidaceae bacterium | reverse complement strand
GCCGGCGCCGCCTTCTTCGTCGCTGCCTTCTTGGCCGGCCCCGTCTTCTTGGCCGGCGCCGCTTTCTTCGTCGCTACCTTCTTGGCCGGAGCCGTCTTCTTGGCCGGCGCCGTCTTCTTGGCCGGCGCTGCTTTCTTCGTCGCTACCTTCGCCGGCGCCTTCTTGGCCGGAGCTACCTTCGCCGGAGCCTTCTTGGCGGCGGCTTTCTTGGCGACGGTCTTCGTGGCGGGCGCGTTCGCGCCCTTCGATGCCTTGGGGGCAGAGCCACGCGGGGTCGACGCGCGGCCAGTCGCCCTGGCAACGGCCTTCTTGACGGCCTTGACCGCCGACCTCGTTCTCGCAGCCATCAGCTGGCCCCTCGTCGATTGGCGTGTTCTGGGCGAACACGGTGCGGAGAGAATAGGCTGTTCTTGCCCCCGCTTCAAACACCCACGCACACGCGAGCCCGCACAGCGGTGGCTGTCGACCGTCGCGGTGCCGATAACTGCGTGAGGTCGACGGGGTCGATCCTCTAGACTCGACGACGCGTCGTACGGCTGGGATGGGGACATCACCCCGGAGCTGCCGGAAGAACGGCTGGCTGGTCCGCTGGTGGCCCGGTCCGCTTACTAGAACCGGCCGCGACGCACGCAGAGTGGGCCGAGTCCGCACCCGGACCCGGTCAAGGAGGGTGGTACCGCGGGGACCTGCCGACGGCGGGTCGTCGTCCCTTCGTTGCATGGATCGTCACCAACACCCACACCGTACGATCCGGACGACGACCCAGACGACGACCAGACGATCGAGGCACCGTGATGAGCACCGACACCTCAGCCGACAGCCCTGCCGACGATTCCACCGACACCCCCGGATCGACGACGGCGCTTGGCTATCGAGCCGTCCCACCCCAGGTCGACCTCCCGGCCATGGAGCGCGAGATTCTCGAGTTCTGGCATGACCACGACACCTTCCGCACCTCGCTCGAGCAGACCTCTGACGGACCGCGCTGGACGTTCTACGAGGGTCCACCGACGGCCAACGGCAAGCCGGGCACGCACCACGTCGAGGCCCGGGTCTTCAAGGATGTCTTCCCCCGCTTCCGGACCATGCAGGGCTACCGCGTCGACCGCAAGGCCGGCTGGGACTGCCAGGGACTCCACGTCGAGGTGGGTGTCGAGAAGGAGCTCGGCGTCTCGGGCAAGCAGCAGATCGAGGCGTACGGCATCGCGGAGTTCAACGCGAAGTGCCGCGAGTCCGTCCAACGCTCGACCGGTGCGTTCGAGCAGATGACCGAGCGGATGGGCTACTGGGTCGACATGTCTCAGGCCTACCGCACGATGGACTCCTCCTACATCCAGAGCGTCTGGTGGTCGCTCAAGCAGATCTTCGACCGAGGACTGCTCTACGAGGCGCACCGCATCTCGCCGTACTGTCCGCGCTGCGAGACAGCACTGTCCGATCATGAGCTCGGGCAGCCCGGCGGGTACGAGACCGTCGTCGATCCATCCGTCTACGTGCGTCTCCCCCTGACGTCGGGGCCTTACGCCGGCCAGGCCGCGATGCTGGTCTGGACGACGACCCCCTGGACGCTGGTGTCCAACACGGCGGTGGCGGTCCATCCCGAGGTCGAGTACGTCGTCGCCTCCGACGGCAACGAGACCCTGATCGTGGCCGAGCCCCTCTTCGAGGACGTCCTCGGCGAGGGCTGGAGCGTGCAGTCGCGGGTCACGGGCCGCGACATGGAGAAGTGGGCCTACGACCGTCCGCTCGACCTCGTGGACTTCCCGGCCGACGAGCCGGCGCACTTCGTCGTGCTCGCCGACTACGTGACGACCGAGGACGGCACCGGCCTCGTCCATCAGTCCCCCGCCTTCGGCGAGCAGGACATGGCGGTGGGCAAGGCTTACGGGCTGCCCGTCGTCAATCCCGTACGCCGCGACGGCCACTTCGAGGACGCTGTCCGTCTCGTCGGCGGGCAGTTCTTCAAGCACGCCGACGCCGACCTGGTCCGGGAGCTGGAGTCAGGTGGGGCGCTCTTCCGGCACGTCGCCTACGAACACTCCTACCCACACTGCTGGCGCTGCCACACCCCCCTCATGTACTACGCCCTGCCGGCCTGGTACATCCGCACCACCGCCGTCAAGGACGCCCTCCTGCGTGAGAACGACAAGACGGCCTGGTACCCCGAGACGATCAAGTGGGGTCGGTACGGCGACTGGCTCAACAACAACGTCGACTGGTCGCTGTCTCGGACCCGCTACTGGGGAACGCCGCTGCCGATCTGGCGGTGCGCGCAGGAACACCTCACGTGTGTGGGCTCTCTCGCCGAGCTCGGCGAGCTGGCCGGACAGGACCTCACCGCCACCGACCCCCACCGGCCCTACGTCGACGACGTCGTCCTGTCGTGCCCCGAGTGCGGAGGCGAGGCGCGGCGGGTCACCGAGGTCATCGACGCGTGGTACGACTCGGGGTCCATGCCGTTCGCGCAGTGGGGCTACCCGTACGTCGCCGGGTCCGTCGAGGAGTTCGAAGCGGCGTACCCGGCCCAGTTCATCTGTGAGGCGATCGACCAGACCCGCGGCTGGTTCTACTCCCTGATGGCGATCGGCACCCTGCTGTTCGACAGGTCGTCCTACGAGAACGTCGTGTGCCTGGGCCTGCTCCTGGCCGAGGACGGCCGCAAGATGTCCAAGCACCTCGGCAACATCCTCGAGCCGATGCCGCTCATGGACGAACATGGCGCAGACGCGGTGCGCTGGTTCATGGCCGCCTCCGGCTCACCATGGGCGGCGCGTCGCGTGGGGAACGCGACGCTGCAGGAGATCGTCCGCAAGGTGCTGCTGACCTACTGGAACACGGTCGCGTTCCAGGCGCTCTACGCCCGGACCAACGGTTGGACGCCCGGACAGGCGGCGCCGAAGGTGGACAGGCGACCGGTCCTCGACCGTTGGCTGCTCTCCCAGCTGCACCGCCTCACGCGTGACGTCACAGCCGCACTCGAGGACTTCGACACGCAGCGCGTCGGCACGCGGCTGGCGGAGTTCGTCGACGACCTCTCCAACTGGTATGTCCGCCGTTCGCGCCGACGCTTCTGGGACGGCGACCCGGCCGCGCTCACGACCCTGCACGAGTCCCTGGAGGTGCTCACCCGGCTGATGGCGCCCCTGACCCCGTTCGTGACCGAGCGGGTCTGGCAGGACATCGTCCGCCCGGCCGACCCCACGGCGCCGGAGTCGGTGCACCTGGCCGGCTGGCCGACGTACGACGAACGCCTGATCGACGACGACCTCGACGCCGGTATGGCGTTGACGCGACGACTGGTCGAGCTCGGGCGGTCTGCGCGGGCGGAAGCTAAGGTCAAGACGCGCCAGCCCCTCCAGCGCGCGCTGATCCCGTCGGCGTCGTTCGAGCGGCTGTCCAGCGAGCTCAAGGCGGAGGTGGCGGCCGAGCTCAACGTCGCCACCATCGAGTCGTTCGCGTCCGCGGGCGACCTCGTCGACCACACGGCGAAGGCGAACTTCCGCAACCTCGGCAAGCGGTTCGGCCGGCAGACTCCCCAGGTCGCGGCCGCGATCGCTGCGGCAGACGCGGCAGCCCTCGCCGAGAGACTCGCGTCCACCGGTACAGCGTCCATCGACTTCGAGGGAGGTGTCGAGGTGAGCGCAGACGACGTGGTCATCTCCGAGCGTCCCCGCGAGGGCTGGTCGGTGGTCAACGAGCACGGTGAGACGGTCGCGCTCGACCTGCAGCTCACCCCGGAGCTGGTGCGCTCAGGCCTGGCCCGAGAGGTGATCAGGCTGGTCCAAGAGGCTCGCAAGAACACCGGGCTGGACGTCTCGGACCGCATCGTGCTGACGTGGGCCGGTGACGGCGAGGCGGCTGAGGCGCTTGTCGAGCACCGCGACCTGGTTGCCCGGGAGGTGCTGGCTATCCGCATCGAACGTGCCGATCACGGTGAACCGGGCTGGCAGCATGACGAAAGTGTCGGCCTGACGTTCGCAGTCCAGAAGGCCTGAGGTCGACGATCCGGCGAAGCTCGAGCACCGGAAACGCGAAGAGCCCCGACGCTGTCCCTCAGGATGGCATCAGGGCTCTTCGTGTCACACCTGTCAGTGCTGCTGCTGGTCCTCCCCGAGGAGCTCGCGGAGACGGCGCGGCGTCTCGCCGTCGGCGGACGGAGTCAACGGCACCTCGCCGTCGGTCTCACCGTCGAGAGCGCGCAGTTGCGACTGGAAGTAGCCCTTCAGCCGGCTGCGGTACTCGCGTTCGAAGGCACGCAGATCCTCGAGCTCGCGAGCAAGGTTGTCCTTGTCGCGCTCGAGCTGACCGAACAGCTGCGCGCGCCGCTCGGAGGTCTCGGAGTCGAGCTTCTCGGCCCGGGTGCGCGCGTCGGACTCGAGCCGGTCCGCCTTGGACTTGGAGTCGGCTTCGAGGCGCTCTGACTTGATCCGAGCCTCGCCGAGGATCTTGTCGGCCTCGTTCTTGGCCTCGCTGACCAGCTGGTCAGCGTTGTGGGTCGCGATCTCGAGCAGCCGGGCCGCCGCACTGGACGCCTCGGGCACGGTACTGACGGTCGGCAGCGCGGGAACGGCCGCAACGACGGGCTCGGGCTCCTTGACGGGCTCCGGCACGGGCTCGGGCTTGGGCGTCTCACGCAGGGCAGGCGCGGGCGTGCCTGGCGCGGAGGTCGAGGCCGTCGCCAGCTTCTGACGGAGGTCGTCGTTCTCCTGGTGCAGGCGCGTGAGCTCGACCTCGACCTCATCGAGGAACTGGTCGACCTCCCCCATGTCGTAACCCTCGCGCAGACGAACGGGCGTGAACGTCTTCTTGTGTACGTCCTCGGGCGTCAACGGCATGAGTTCACCTCGGGTTGTCCAATCTGGTCGGTACGTGCGATGCCACGCTACTCCGTCGAGAGCGCGATGACGTGATCAATCTCGTGGTCTATCTGCTGTGTCCCATTGTCTCCACCGTCGAGACGCATCCAGCGGTCTGCTGGGTCCCTGCGCCGCGAGCAGTGCACTGCAGGCTCAGACTATCCGAACAAGAGGACTCGTCGGTTCACGTAATAGAGAACGTAGCAAACCAGTAGGACAAAGATGACAGAAAGGTCGAGCGACGTCCCGCCGAGCCGTAGCGGTGGGACGAAACGTCGGAACAACTTGATGGGTGGATCGGTCGAGGAGTAGATCAGCTCCATCAGCACCAGCACCGGACCTCGGGGGCTCCATGACCTGGCGAACATCTGCACCCAGTCGGCCACCAGCCGCGACAGGATCAGCAGGATGTAGAGCCACAGGACGAGCTCGATGATGATGCCGGCGACGACCACGTATTAACCCTAGACGGTGCGGCAGCCCGGTGCGGACCAGGTCGGAACGGACACCCGCCAGCGGCTGCTAGCTCTGGTTGAAGAAGCCGCCTTCGGCAATTCGCTGCTTGTCCTCAGCCGCCACCGAGACGTTCGGCGGCGACAGCAGGAACACCTTGCTGGTCACCCGCTCGATGGTGCCCCGGGTGGCGAACACGAGTCCGGCGGAGAAGTCGACAAGCCGTTTCGCGTCGTTGTCGTCCATCTCGGAGAGGTTCATGATGACCGGGATCCCCTCACGGAAGTGCTCACCGATCGTGCGTGCTTCGTTGTAGGTGCGCGGGTGGAGGGTGGTGATCCTGGACAGCTCGGCCACGTGCTGGCCGCGGCGCCGCTCGGCCAGCGAGGCCACGGTGTTGTCCCGGCCGTCGCGATCGTCGCGCACCGCGTGCACCGGGCGCCGGGCGTGGGCATCCGCACCGAGGTCGTGCTCGTCCTCCTCGGCGTAGTAGTCGTCCTCGTAGCGGTCGGTGTCCTCAAGCAGGCCCAGGTAGACCCCGACCTTGCGCATTGCACCAGCCATGACTTCGGTTCCTCCACCTCGTCGTTGACGCAACTGCCGGGTCCGGTGCTCTTCGGAATCCGTGCACGGCAACTGCCTGATATGACCCTACTCGTTCAAACGGCGCTCACCGAGCACCGCGCTACCGACACGCACGTGTGTCGCGCCGGCCCGAACAGCAGCTTCGAGATCACCACTCATGCCGGCTGAAACCACTGCCGCTCCCGGGTAGCTGACACGAAGTCGTCGACTCACCTCCATGAGCCGTCGGTACGCCAGATCGGCATCTCCGTGCAGTGGTGCCACCCCCATGACCCCACCGAGCTCGAGGCGTCCGGCGGTCTCGATGGCGTGAGCGATCTGCTCCACGTCGTCGGGCCGAGCACCCCCCCGCCCCTCGTGGTCGGCCGCGTCGTCGAGGTTCACCTGGACGAGGCACGTGAGGGAGCGGTCGTGCTGGTGCGCACCGGAGTTGAGACGCTGGGCGATCCGGATGGAGTCGACCGAGTGCACGATGTCGGCGTACGCCGCGATCTTGCCGGCCTTGTTGGACTGGATCTGCCCGACGAAGTGCCAACGCACGCCGCGCCCGGCCAGCGCCTCGGCCTTCTCCTCGGCCTCCTGATGCTTGTTCTCACCCAGGTCATGGACACCGAGCTCGAGCAGGATCTCGAGGTCGCTGACCGGCCAGGTCTTGGTGATGACGACCACCGCGACCGCTGCGGGGTCACGGCCGGCTTCTTCGGCCGCCCGGACGATCCGCTCGCGTACCCGGTCGAGGCCGCGCGATAGCTCGTTGCGGCGCTCGTCAGACATCGCCAGCTCCTCGACGTACGACGATGGCCGCGGAACGCCCGGACGCGGGGCCGTCGCGACGGTAGGAATACAGGTCAGGCGACTCGCGCGTACAGACGTCGACGTCGTGCACCACGCAGCCGGCTCCCCCGAGCTGGCTGTGTACGGCAGCACCGATGTCTACGGATGGCGTACCCCAGGTGGTACAGGAGTACGCCGCCGGGGACGCCGCGGCCACGGCGTCACGCAGCTGGGCCGGCACCTCGTAGCAGCCGCCGCAGACCCGTGGGCCGATCCAGGCCTCGATCGCCCGGGCACCCTGGTCGCGCATCGTCGCCACCACGGCAGGAACGACTCCCGCCACCACGCCGGAACGGCCGACATGCGCCACGCCGATCACGCCGGCCCCGGCGTCGGCGAGGACGACGGGTGCACAGTCACCCACGCGGACGCACAGCGCGACGTGCGCTGCAGCCGTGACCAGGGCGTCGCACGGCTCGGTCACCGGGCCCGGCTCGCGCACGATGCGGACGTCGGCACCATGGACCTGCGTCATCGTGGCGAAACCACTCACCCCGAAGGCGTCGGCGACGAGGGAGAGATTGGCTCGCAGCTCGTCGTCTCGACCTGCCGCCGAGCGGCTCAGGTCGAGACTGTCGAACGGAGGTTCACTGACGCCGCCATGCCTGTCGGTGAAGGCGACATCGATGAACCCGGTGTCCGAGTCGAGCCGGTCACGATGGAGAAACACGGGTGCTTCCTCCTGATGGCCGCGACCTACTTGAGGAAATCGGGGATGTCGAGGTCCTCGTTGTCGTCGAACGGAATCGGCCGCGGCTGGCGCGCCTGGGTCGACGTAGCCGGCTCGCCCTGGTTCCCCTGGGACTCCCGGGCGACCGGGACCGGTTGACGCTCGGCCTCGATCGTCGCGGTCGATGCGCCGGCCGACCGGGTCGCGCGGTGGGAGTTCTGCTGAGGGGTCGTGGACGGGACCGGTGCGGGGTCCCGACGGAGCGCCGGCTGCGACTGGTCACGACGCTTGGGATTGCCGCCGTCGAACCCGGCGGCGATGACGGTGACCCGGACTTCATCGCCGAGAGCGTCATCGATCACCGCACCGAAGATGATGTTGGCCTCGGCGTGCGCCGCCTGAGACACGAGTGCCGCGGCTTCGTTGATCTCGAAGAGACCGAGGTCGGAGCCACCGGAAATCGACAGCAGGACGCCGTAGGCGCCATCGATGGACGCCTCGAGCAGGGGGCTCGACACCGCCATCTCGGCAGCGATGACGGCTCGGTCATCGCCGTTGGCGCGGCCGATCCCCATCAGCGCCGACCCGGCGTTCTGCATGACGGACTTCACGTCGGCGAAGTCGAGGTTGATCAGTCCGGGGGTCGTGATCAGGTCGGTGATTCCCGAGACTCCCTGAAGCAGGACCTGGTCGGCCTGCTTGAAGGCGTCGAGGACGCTGACGTTGCGATCAGAGATCGACAGCAGCCGGTCGTTGGGGATGACGATGAGGGTGTCGACCTCTTCGCGGAGAGCGGCGATGCCTTCCTCAGCCTGGTTGGCGCGGCGCCGGCCCTCGAAAGCAAAGGGCCGCGTGACGACGCCGATCGTGAGTGCACCGAGGGAGCGGGCGATGCGGGCGACCACAGGAGCTCCACCCGTCCCCGTGCCGCCACCCTCACCGGCCGTCACGAACACCATGTCGGCGCCCTTGATGACTTCCTCGATCTCTTCGGCGTGGTCGTCGGCGGCCCGTCCACCGACGTCGGGGTTGGCTCCTGCGCCAAGACCTCGCGTGAGCTCGCGACCGATGTCGAGCTTGACGTCGGCATCGCTCATCAACAGTGCCTGGGCGTCGGTGTTGATGGCGATGAACTCCACGCCTCGGAGCCCGACCTCGATCATCCGGTTGACGGCGTTGACGCCTCCGCCGCCGATTCCAACGACCTTGATGACCGCCAGGTAGTTCTGCGGTGCTGCCACGGCACGTGCCTCTCGCTCTGTGGTCTTCCTCGGATGAGGAACTGTCAGGTCCTCGCCCGGTGAAACAACCCTGACCCTCAAGTAGAGGGTTATAGTTATGTCAACCTGGCGCTGTCTAAGAAGGTAGGTGTCCGGTGCGCGGTCATCGCGGCGACACGCCAGCGATGATGCACATTTCGCATCGACTGGCCTGCGCTCATCCGTATGGAGATACCGCTGCTCGTGACGTCGGCAGGTCAGCGCCGGCCCGTCACCGACGCGTGGTGGGTTCCTCAGGCACGCTGACGTCGTACACCGCGGCGCGTTGCTTGAGCAAGACAGCGAGCACGTCGACCTTGCGGGCCGACTCATCGGCACTCCCCCACACCACGTGTCGGCCGTCGGACAGGACCAACGTGATCGAGTCCATCGAGCGGGCCTTCATCCGGCGCATCGAGCTGAGCAAGTTGTGGGGCAGTGCTCTCACCACGGACGCGACCTCAGCGCGCGCCGCAGCATCAGCACCCGGTGCCAGGGCCACGATCGGCAGGGCCGGATCACGCAGGGCCAGCGGGTGGAAGAGCACGCCCGTCTTGTCCATGCCGTACCACGAGCCATGGCTCAGGACGGTGGCCAGCGGTGTGCGCTCGGTGACGGTGATCTCGATCGTGTGCGGCCAGCCGCGGTGCACGTTCACGGTTGCCACCGCTGGAAGGGCCGCGACCTGTTGGCGTACGGCGTCGAGGTTGACGCGGAGCAGCGGAGTTCCATCGTGGATACCGGCGGCCCTGATCACATCTCGTGCCGGGACGATGTCGTTGCCGGACACGTCGACGTGCTGAGTAGCGAGCCAGGACGAGAACAGCAACGCCCATGCCCCGAGCGCCACCGCGCCCGCTGCGCCAAGACCCAGCAGCCACGGGCGCGCCGCGTGCAGGCGATGCCGCCACTGTCGGCGGGTGAACCGGGCCACCTCAGATCGCGCTGCCATCGGACGGCCCCCCTTCCGCGCGAGGCTGAAGGAGCGCGAGCACCTGCGGTCCGATCTCGGTCACGTCACCCGCGCCCATGGTCACCACCGTGGTCGGCAGGTCCGGATCGGCGACCAACCGGGCGATCAACGCAGGCACCGCATCCCCGTGCGGCTCGTAGTGCACCCGGTCTTGGTGGAGGTGCACGGCCGAGGCGACCAGCTGCCCGGAGACACCTGGCTCCGGCGTCTCGCGCGCCGCATAGACATCCATGACAACGACGGCGTCCGCGGCCGAGAGGGCCTCGCCCATCGCCGTACCGAAGATCTGGGTCCGGCTGTAGAGGTGCGGTTGGAAGCAGACGAGCAGTCGCTCCTCCCCCGCGACGGCGCGGGCAGCCTGCAGATCGCCGGCGATCTCGGCCGGGTGGTGGGCGTAGCTGTCGTAGACCCGAACGGCGCCGGCAGCCCCCTTGAACTCCATCCGTCGAGCGCTGCCACGGAAGCTCGCGAGCCCGACCGCGAGCTCGTCGAACCCGAAACCAAGGCGAAGTCCGGCCGCCAGGGCACCCAGCGAGTCCACGACGTAGTTGGCACCAGGCACCTGCAGCGAGACCGTACCGAGCAGCCGGTCGTCCTGGACGACCTCGAACGTCGAGATCTCGCCGGAGAAGGCCAGCGCGCGGGCCTGCAGGTCCACACCATCGGCCCGGCCCACGCGGATCACGGCAACGTCGTCCCCACGGTGCCGTTCGGCCAGATCGGCCAGCCGGGCCGCGCCCGGATCGTCGACGCAGCAGACCAGGAAGCCGCCGGGCCTGATGCGCGTCACGAACTCGTCGAACACCGCGGCATACGCCTCGACGGTGCCGAAGTGGTCGAGGTGGTCGCAGTCGACGTTCGTGACGATCGCGCCGGCCGGCGTATAGGTCAGGATCGCGCCATCGCTCTCGTCGCCTTCTGCGACGAACAGGTCGCCCGTGCCGGCGGCTGCATTCAGACCCGACGCGGTCAGGGTTGAGCCGATCGCGTACGACGGGTCGGCCCCACACGCGAGCAGAGCCGTTGCGAGCATCGACGTCGTGGTGGTCTTGCCGTGCGTTCCCGTGACAACGACGGCGGTCCGGCCGAGCAGCACCGACTGGACTGCCGCCGATCGTGGCCAGACCCGTAGCCCACGCTCGAGCGCCCGCACGACCTCGGGGTTGTCCTCCCTGATCGCGGTGGAGACGACCACGGTGTCCGCGTCATCGACATGTGCGGCCAGGTGACCGACCCAGCAGCTCACGCCCAGCTCTCGAAGCCCCTCGAGCAGCACCGAGTCCTTGGCGTCGCTGCCGGACACGGTGACCCCGCGGCCCGCCATGATGCGAGCCAGGCCCGACAGCGCCGCGCCGCCGATGCCGACGAAGTGCACGCGACCCAGCTCCTCGCACGGCCAGATGACCTCAGGAACAGGGACTCTCATGGCGCACCTGCATCGGCGCCGAACTGACCAGCTGCGATTACGAGGGCGGCCAGCCGTTCGTCCGCGTCGCGCCGGATGAGCCCGGACGCCGCGGCGGACATCTGGTCGAGCCGAGGTTGGTCGACCACCAGCGGCACCACGTGCTCGCGAACCCAGTCCGGAGTGAACGCGGCGTCGTCCACGAGCAGCCCTCCACCGGCCGAGACGACGGCGGCGGCGTTCAGAGCCTGCTCACCGTTGCCGATCGGCAGCGGGACGAAGGCGGTCGGGAGCCCGATGGCCGCCGTCTCGGTGACCGAGTTGGAACCCGCCCTGCCCACCATGAAGTCCGCGGCTGCGTAGGCCAGCTCCATCCGGTCGACGTAGTCGACGACGACGTAAGCCGCCGAGCCCCCTCGATCCGGCGGCAGGCTGACCTCACCGAGGGGTCCCTTGACGTGGAGCACCTGAACACCGGCCGCCGCGAGGTCCGCGGCGCAGGCCGACACGGTGTCGTTGATCCGTCGTGCACCCTGCGAGCCTCCGGTGACCAGCAGGGTCGGCGCGTGCTGGTCGAGCCCGAAGTGCTCACGCGCGAGCGGTCTCAGCTCGACGCGGTCGAGGGTCGAGATCGCCCGGCGGATCGGCAACCCGATGTACTGCGCGTGCGGCAGCCTGGTGTCCGGATATGACGTCGCCACGATCCGGGTGCACACCCGGGCGCCGAACCTGTTGGCCACACCGGGCAGCGCGTTGCCCTCGTGGATGACGAGCGGCCGGTGGGCACGGCGAGCGGCGACGTACGCCGGCATGGACACGTAGCCACCGAACCCGACCACGACGTCGGCTCCGAAGTCCTCGATCACCCGGCGGGCCGCCGCGACCGCTCCCCA
>JANLYC010000446.1:0-4883 GCA_031365435.1 Nocardioidaceae bacterium | reverse complement strand
GGTCTTGCGGCCGTCCTCCCGCAACAGCCGGGCCACGATGACGTATGCCGAGCCCGATGACCGGGATGACCGGGATGACCGGGATGACCGGGACGGCACTGAGGTGTCGCACACCGCGGTCATGCGCCCCAGTACCAGCGGTCGCGAGTCCAGGTCAGAGGTCCAGCCTCCCGGACAATCCAGGGCAGCCCAGACGAAGTGGCTCGGGATCCGTCCGTCCGGGTCGGCAAGGCTCGGATGCGGAGTCCACGTGCAGGCGGTCATGCCGGGACCTGCTGGACCCGGAGACAGCCGCAGACCGTCACCCTCTCCCCGGGCCGTCCCGCACACGAAGCAGGTCGGGAACGGATGGTGGTTCAGGCCGGCGTACGACGACTCGGCCGCCAGCGCCTCCGACCGCGAAACCGCCCCGACGGCGCCCGACGCGAAGGCGCCGACCTCGGCCTCCGCCACGACGGTGTCACCGTCCATGAGGCAGGTCGAGCGATCCGGGTGGTCCGAGGAGGACGACGTCACGACCTGCAAAGTCCGGTCGATCGGCGGAGGGCGTCGCAGCGTGACCGTCACGGGTTGGTCCGGCGCGTGCGGAACGTGCTCGGCAAGGAGACCAGAGGTGTAGCCGCCGTTACCGGACGACGGTGGACCGACGAAGCGTCGGGCGATGGTGACCACGGCAGGGGAGCTGACCACGGGAGCCGAGGCTATCCGGCCGGTCGCAGGCTCGTGTCGGAGCGTTCGCCCGCGATCGTCACCAGCATGTCGAGCACCGCGGCGATGACCGGGTCTGTCTGGGCGCCGGCCCGCACCGCGGCGAAGATGCGACGAGCCGCAGGAGTGGCGACAACCGGGCACACCGCAATCCCGTCGACGCGCAACGGCTGGGCAAGCCGCGGGATCAGCGCCACGCCACAGCCCGCGGCCACCAAGGCGGCGACCGCCCGCCACTCGGTGCTCCAGTGGGCGACGTCGGGGCTGAATCCCGCTGCCGCGCAGACAGCCCGCAGAATCTGCGAGCACGGGTCCTGGGGGGCGGAGCCGACCCAGGGTTCGGACGCCAGTGTCTCGAGCCGAAGGCCCCGTCGGCGTACCAGCGGATGGTCGACCGGCAGCACGGCGTCGAGCGGGTCGGCAAGCAGGTCGACGCGGTGGTAGCGAGGATCGTGCCGGGGTGGACCGTCCTGGTAGTCCGACGACACCACGACATCGAGATCGCCGGCGTCCAGCGCGGTGAACACCTCCGGAGGCTCGGCCTCGAGGATGCGCACTGTGACACCGGGCCGATCGACGGCCAGTCGCGCGAACGTCGGAGCGATGAGTGACGTGACGCCGGTCGAGAGTCCGCCGACGCGGACCTCGCCGATCGTGCCCGCGTCCCAGGCGGCGAGGTCGGCACGCGCCCGCTCGAGCTGCTCGTGCACGACGACCGCATGCGAGAGCAGCACGCGCGCCTGGCCGGTGAGCCGGACGCCGCGGCCGTGCTTCTCGAGCAACGGAGCCCCGACGTCGCGCGCGAGTCCGGCGAGCTGCTGAGAGACCGCGGACGGCGTCAGGTGCAGAGCTGCGGCGGTGGCCGAGACGGTGCCGCGCTGCTCGAGCTCACGGAGGACGCGCAGTCGTCGCAGGTCGATCGTGAAGTCCTTGCTAACCGAAACCATGCACAAATACTAGATGGACTAATGGGTTTTGGCGATGGACAATCGAGGGGTGAATCGCCGCGCCACCGTCCTCTTCGTCGCCCTCGGGGTGGCCTGGGGGATCCCGTACCTGCTCATCAAGGTTGCTGTCGACGAGCTGTCGCCGGCCGAGCTGGTGCTCGCCCGGACCGCCCTCGCGGCGCTCATGCTCATGCCCATCGCGATCGCACGCGGCGCCGTCCGCCCTGTTCTCGCCCGCTGGCGCTGGCTGGTCCTCTTCACCGTCGTGGAGATCGCGGTGCCGTGGGTTTTCCTGGGCAGTGCCGAGACACGACTGCCGAGCTCGACCACCGGACTGCTGATCGCGGCAGTTCCGCTCGTCGGCGTGGCCCTGGCGTTTGTCACCGGCCGGGCCGAGCAGCTTTCGGCGACAGCCTGGCTCGGCATGGCGCTGGGAATCGTCGGCGTCGCCGCCCTGGTCGGTCTCGACGTGAGGGGTTCGAACCTCGGCGCGGTGGCCGAGCTCGCGATCGTGGTGGTCGGTTACGCGATGGGACCCGCCATCTTGGCCAGGCCGCTGCGCGGGCTACCCGGCATCGGCGTGATGGCGTCCGCGCTGACCCTCACCGCCGTCGCGTACGTCCCGGTCGTGCTCGTCGCGGACGGGGTGCCGACCGGGCTGCCGGCTGCCGATGTCGTGTGGTCGGTGGTCCTGCTTTCTTCGGTCTGTACTGCTGCCGCGTTCATGCTCCTGTTCGCCCTCGTCGGAGAGGTCGGGCCCGTGCGCGCCACCACCATCACCTACCTCAACCCTGCGGTCGCCGTTGTCGCAGGCGCACTCATACTCCACGAGCCGGTGACCGTCTGGACGGTGCTCGGGTTCGCTTTGGTGGTGTCCGGCTCGTACGTCGTGAACCGGCGGCCCTCGACCGGGCCCAAGGAGACTGTGACGCCGGCGCCTGTCGTCGCGGGTCAGCCGTTGCGCAGCCGTTCGTAGCGTGCCAACGCCTCGACCCGTTCCTCCCCGTGGTCGACGATCGGGTCCCGCGGTTCGTGGATCTCGGCGGTCGGTACGTCGGCGAGCTCGGGGACGTACCGACGGATGTAGTCACCGTCGGGATCGAACTTCTTGCCCTGCAGGACGGGATTGAACACCCGGAAGTACGGCGCGGCGTCCGTGCCGCAGCCGGCGGTCCACTGCCAGCCGTGGTTGTTGGACGCCAGGTCGCCGTCGACGAGCCAGTGCATGAAGTGCCGAGCGCCGTGCTGCCATTCGATGTGCAGGTCCTTGACGAGGAAGCTGGCGACGATCATGCGGACGCGGTTGTGCATCCAGCCCTCCGCCTTGAGCTGACGCATCCCTGCGTCGACGATCGGGAACCCGGTCCGGCCGTCCTTCCAGGCCTCGAACGCCACGCCCGGTTCGTCATGGAACAGCCGGGCGAACTCCGGTCGGTAGTACTCCCGGGCCGTCTCCGGACGCCGGGCCAGCACGTCGGCGTAGAACTCACGCCACGCCAGCTCGGTCCGGTACGTCGAGACGGCCTTGCTCCGGCCGGCCGCGCGCAAGTCCGCGAGCATCGTCCGTGGGTGGATCTCACCCCACTTCAGATGCACCGACATGTGCGAGGTGGCATCCAGGTCGGGGCGGTCCCGCTCGTCGGCGTAGGCATTCAGCCGCTCGTCGCGGAAGGCCGTCCAGCGTCTGAGCGCGACCGCTTCGCCCGCCTCAGGCAGCGCCAACCCGGTCGGAAGGGACGCGGTCAGCATGGCATCGCTGCGCAGCCCGGTCTCCCAGCGGACGCGTTCGGGCGCGGGCGGCGGCTCTCGCCACCCGTGCTCGAGCCACGCTCGCGAGAACGGCGTGAAGACCTGGTAGCTCTCGTCGCTCTTGCTCCGCACCCGGCCGGGCGCGACGGCGTACGGCGACCCGGTGCGCACGAGCGGGACACCGCTCAGGGCTCGCTCGACAGCTGAGTCCCGCTCGCGACCGTATGGGCCGAAGTCCTCGGCGATGTGGACGCTGCTCGCGCCGGCGTCGCGGACGACCGTCGGAACTACTGAGACCGGGTCGCCGCGACGGATGACGAGGCCGCCGGTCGACTCGGCGAGCGAGGCGAGGCTCGCGATCAGATAGGCGCGGCGCGACGGCCCGGCCGGTCCCCACAGTCGCGGATCGAAGACGAAGAGCGGGACGACCGCTCCGGAGGGACCGGCCGCCGCGGCTGCCTCGAGCAGTGCGGGGTTGTCCGTCAGTCGGAGATCCCGTCGGAACCACAGGACGGTGGTATGAGCGGGCTCGTCCTCGGAAGCAGCCATGTCCCTATCCTGACGGTCTCGTCGGCGGATCGCCGACTTGGAACTTCTGCAGATTCGCCGCCGCCGCAGACCGCCAGCCGCAGACCCCCCGTCGACGACCAGGTCGAGGGCCGTCCGGTTGGCCGGTGGGTCGCGATGAGCCACAATGACGAGGCAGCACCGACAGGCGGCGACGACGACAGGGTGGACCGACCTCACGTGACGGATCTGATCGACACCACGGAGATGTACCTCCGCACGATCTATGAGCTGGAGGAGGAGGGCATCGTCCCGCTGCGCGCCCGTATCGCCGAGCGACTCCATCAGTCGGGGCCGACCGTGAGCCAGACCGTCGCGCGGATGGAACGGGACGGTCTGGTCAGCGTCGAGGGCGATCGTCATCTCGAGCTCTCCGACCAGGGGCGGACGCTGGCCATCCGGGTCATGCGCAAGCACCGGCTCGCCGAGCGGCTGCTCATCGACGTGATCGGACTCGAGTGGGAAGACGTCCACACCGAGGCGTGTCGCTGGGAGCACGTGATGTCCGAGACCGTGGAGCGTCGCCTTCTCGAGATCCTCGACCACCCGACAGTGTCGCCGTACGGCAACCCGATTCCCGGCCTGTCCGAGCTCGACGACGCCGCCGGCCGGGTCGAGGAGGCGTTCCTCTCCGGCGTCGAGTCGCTCGACTCGGTCGTGGGTGTCGGTGCTGAGGTCATTGTCATCATCGGCCGCATCGCCGAGCCGGTCCAGACCGACGAGCACCTGATGTCCGTCCTGCGGCGCGTCGGTGCCCGACCCGGCCAGGTCGTCACCGTGGCCCGCGCTGCCGGCGGGGTGCTGATCGCGAGCGGGGGCGAGTCCGCCGAGATCGACTTCGACGCCGCGAGCCACCTGTTCGTGCGCCGGCTCTGAGCGCGCCTGCACGATGATGAAGCGGTTCTTCGTAGG
>JANLYC010000440.1:0-1562 GCA_031365435.1 Nocardioidaceae bacterium | reverse complement strand
GACGGGGGTGACCTCGGTGATGGGTATGCGTTCGACCATTGCTCCGAACCTAGCGAAGTGGGCCCGCAGACGCACACCGCACCACGATGCAAGACGGTCCGCCGCGCGCAGGGCGACCCCCGGCTGTCGCCCCGCGCGCGGTGTCCTCAGGCCGACCCGGTCAACCCACGCTTGAGACGCATCCGACGGGTGAAGAGGCCGAAGATGCCGTCGATGACCATGCCGATGACGAGGATCACGATCATCAGCGCCAGCAGCCACGGCGCGCCGTTGGGGATCGTCCGCGAGTACATCAGGGCGCTGCCCAGCGATGACGCACCGCCGATCGGCACGAGCAGCTCACCGGCGAGCAGGCTGCGCCAGGAGAAGGCCCATCCCTGCTTGAGGCCGGCGAGGTAGGACGGCATGGCCGCCGGAAGCACGACGTAGCGGTACCGGTTGATCCCGCGAGCTCCGAGCATGTGGCCCGCGCGGAGCAACGGTGGCGGCACCTCGTCGATGCCGGAGATCACTCCGGCCGCGATGGACGGCGCGGCGCCCAGGATGACGACGAACAAGATGGCCTTCTCGCTGAGCCCGAAGAAGAGGATGGCGAGGGGGAACCAGGCGATCGACGGCATCGTCTGCAGACCTGCGACCAGTGACCCGACCGCCATTCGCATCGTTCGCCACTGCACGACCGCGATACCGAGCGTGGTGCCGATCGCGATCGCCAGCACGTAGCCGGTGAGACCTCGCTGCATCGTGAGTGCCAGCTGGTCCCACAGCGTCTTGTCCGTCCGCCCGTGGCCGAGGATCTCGTTCCACAGCTCGCTGAAGACTGTCCCGGGACTCGGCAGGATGTACGACGGCTTCCAGGCCGTCCAGATGGCGGTCTGCCAGACCGCCACGACGAGACCGACGGCGAGCACCTTGGGCCACAGCCACCGCCAGACGAACAGCGCGACATTCGTACCGTCGACGGACTTTCCGTGCGGCGTAGCTGGGGCGCCTCCTCGGCGACGGTCCTCGGTCAGCCCGTCGTGGACCTTCTCAAGCAACATGTCTGGCCACCTCTGCTTTCAGCTCCCGGGTGAGCTCGCCGCTCAGGGTGGCCACCGCCACGTCGTCGAGCTTTCGAGGGCGAGGGAGGTCGACGACGTACTCCGACTTGACCCGGCCGGGTGAGCTCGAGAACAACACGGTCCGGTCGGACAGCCGGACGGCTTCGCGCACGTTGTGCGTGACGAAGACGATCGTCAGACCGAGTTCGGCATGGATGCGCTCGATCTCGTCATGCATGGAGTCTCGGGTCATGGCGTCCAGGGCGGCGAAGGGTTCATCCATCAAGATGATCTCCGCCTCCTGGGCCAGTACCCGGGCCAACGCCGTGCGCTGCCGCATGCCGCCCGACAGCTCGTGCGGGCGTCTGTGCTTGCGGCCGCCCAGATGGACGAGCTCGAGCAGCTCCTCGACCCGGGCCGGCCGCTGCTGCCGGGGAACTCCGCTCAGCTTCAACGCGAGGTCGACGTTCTGACCTGCGGTCAGCCATGGGAAGAGAGTCGCTTCCTGGAACATGAAGG
>JANLYC010000301.1:0-8134 GCA_031365435.1 Nocardioidaceae bacterium | reverse complement strand
GTTCCTCATCGCCCTGATCGGGCTCGGTGTCGCCATCGACTACTCGCTTCTGCTCGTGTCCCGATGGCGCGAGGAACGTGCCCATGGCCGTACGAACGAAGAGGCGGTCGTCGTCGCGGTGCAGACCGCCGGGCACGCTGTGCTGGCGTCCGGGGTCACGGTCGCGATCAGCCTGGTCGCGTTGGTGGTCGTCCCCGTGCCCTTCCTGCGCAGCATGGGATTCGGCGGCATGATGATCCCGCTCGTCAGCGTGGCAGTCGTGCTGACGCTGCTCCCCGCACTGCTGTCGAGCGTGGGGCCGCGCATCGACTTCCCCCGCATCCGCCACGAGGGCGTCGCCTCGCGCGGGTGGACCGCCTGGGCGCGAGGAATCGTCCGGCACCGCTTCATCGCGGCCGTCGGAGCGCTGGTGATTCTCGGCGTCCTCGTTGCGCCGGTCTTCAGCATCAAGATCGGCCAGTCCGACATCCAGTCGCTGGCCAAGAACGGGCCGGCCTTCAACACGTTGACGACGCTGCGGGACGGCGGCATCGGCACCGGCGTGCTCACCCCGGTCGAGGTGCTCGCACCGGCGGCCGACGCCCAGGCCGTGGTCACGGCGACGAAGGCGGTCGACGGAGTTCAGACTGCCGTTGTCGGCGGAGTGCGCGGCGACACAGCCATCATCGACGTGCTTCCGGTGAAGGAGACCGTGGACAGCTCGGCCAACGCCGTCGTCGACGGGATCCGGTCGGCGGCCGAAGGTGCGACCACAGGGGAGGTCGGCGTCACGGGTGCTGGGGCGACGGTGCAGGACTACTTCAGCGCCGTCTACGACAAGTTCCCGTATGTGCTGGCGCTGATCGCGTTCATCACGTTCCTGTTGCTGGTGCGGACGTTCCGGTCCATCCTGCTGCCGATCAAGGCCGTGCTCCTGAACCTGGTCTCGATGGCCGCCGTCTTCGGTTCGGTCGTGTTCTTCTGGCAGATGGGCCACGGCTCCGAGGCGATCTTCAACGTCGCGCCGACCGGAGCCATCACGTTCTGGCTCCCGGTGATCATCTTCGCGTTCCTGTTCGGGCTGTCGATGGACTACGAGGTGTTCATCCTGGCGCGGATGCGGGAGGAGTACGACGCCACCGGCAGCACCGGCGAGGCTGTCACCACCGGCCTCGGCCGGACCGGCCGGCTCGTCACCTCGGCTGCCTTGATCCTGTTCTTCGCCTTCGCTGCACTCGCGTCGTCACCGGGGACCGACATCAAGGTGATGGGCACGGCCCTGGGCGTCGGCATCCTCATCGACGCCACCTTGGTCCGCGCGCTGCTGGTGCCGGCGTTGGTCAGCGTGCTCGGCCGCTGGAACTGGTGGTTGCCCACCTGGCTGGCGCGGCTGTTGCGCGTCGAGCCCTCACCGTTGGCCCCCGCGCGCCCGGTGTCGGAGAGCGAGCGGGATCTGGCCACGCTCACCTCGAACACGTAGGTCAGGTGAGGCGGCGACCGTCCTTGTAGGTCGCGACTACCAGCGGGACGCCGGGTCGGTAGGCCAGATGCAGGTACGACGGCGCGGCCAGCACCGTCAGGTCGGCGCGGACGCCGGGCGTCAGCCGTCCCACGTCGTCACGCCGCAGGGCGGTGGCGCCCCCGGCCGTGGCCGCCCAGACGGCTTCGGCCGGGCTCATCCGCATCTCACGGACCGCCAGGGCGATGCACAGCGGCATCGAGGACGTGTAGCACGAGCCGGGGTTGCAGTCGGTCGCCAGTGCGATCGTCACGCCCGCATCGAGCATGGCCCGTGCATCGGGGTAGGGCGAGCGGGTCGAGAACTCAACTCCGGGCAGCAAGGTCGCGACGACGCCGGCGGCCGCGAGGTCGGCCACGTCGTCGGCGGTGGCATAGGTGCAGTGATCAGCCGAGGCGGCGCCCACTTCACAGGCCACCGAGATGCCCGGGCCAGGCCCGATCTGGTTGGCGTGGAGGCGGGGCAGCAGCCCGACCGCCATACCGGCAGCGAGGACGGCGCGGGCCTGGTCCCCGTCGAACGCGCCGCGCTCGCAGAACACGTCGATCCAGCGGGCATGCGGCGCGCAGGCCTCGAGCATCGGCCCGGTCACGAGGTCGACGTACGCCGTCGGGTCCTTCTCGAACTCGGCCGGGATGACGTGCGCCCCCAGGAACGTCGTCTCGGGCGTGAACTGCCGCGCGACCGCGAGGCTGCGCGCCTCGTCGTGGGTGGTGAGGCCGTACCCCGACTTGATCTCGACCGTGGTCGTGCCCTGCCGGGCCATCTCGGTGACGAGCCGGGCCGCGTTGGCGGCAAGGGCCTCGTCGGTGGCGTGGCGGGTGGCTTCGACCGTCCTCGCGATCCCGCCGGAGGAGTAGCTCCGGCCCTCCATGCGGGCGGCGAACTCTTCGGCCCGATCGCCGGCGAAGACCAGGTGCGCGTGGCTGTCGACGAAGCCGGGAAGCACGGTGGCGCCGGCCAGGTCGATCCGGTCGTCGGCCGCCGGCGCGGAGGCGGACTCCCCCACCCAGACGACCTTGTCACCCTCGACCAGGACGCCGGCGTCGCGGACGACCCCCAGCGCACCTCCGTGGGCGGGGTCGTTGGTGACGAGCTCACCGATCCGGTCGAACAGCAGGCTGGCCGTCACCACGCCTCCAGCCCGGCGATCGCGCGGCCCAGTCGGCCACCCACCCCGGCTGGGTCCAGGTCGACGCGTCGGCCACCGGCCACGACGTGGCGGATGTCGCCGGTCGCGGCCGCGAACACCACCGTCTCCTCGCCCGCTCCGGTGCCGGCGGTTCGCGGTGACTGGTCGTCGATCGTCAGGAGGTCGGCCCAACACCCGACGGCGATCCGGCCGGCGTCGTCGAAGCCGAGGGAGGCGTGGCCCGCCGACGTACCCGCGATGAGCAGATCTGCGGCACGGAGATGTCCGCGTTGCTGCGTCGCCAGCCGCGCGTCGAGCTCGACCGCGCGCATCTCCTCGAACGGGTCGATCACGGCATGGCTGTCGGAGCCGAGCGTGAGATGGGCGCCGTCTCCGAGCAGCTCGGCCGCGGGGCCGACGCCGTCCGCGAGATCTCGTTCGGTGGTCGGGCAGAAGCAGGCGTAGGCGTGCGCAGCTCCCAGCGCCGCCCGGTCGGACGCGCTGAGGTGCGTGGCGTGGACCGCCGACAGCCGGGCATCGAGCACGCCTTCCTCGGCCAGCAGCTGGGTGGGGGTCAGGCCGTGCCTCTGCATGCAGGCGTCGTTCTCGGCGACCTGCTCCGACAGGTGGATGTGGACCGGCGCGTCCGGCAGTGCTTTTGCGACCGTCGACAGATCGGGGCGTGGGACGGCGCGGACCGAGTGGATCGCAGCGCCGATCCGTACGTGCTCATCCTTGGCCGGCTGGCCGGTGGCGAAGTTCGCGACGCGCTCAGCCCACGATGCCGCGTCACCGTCACTGAACCGCCGCTGGACACCCTCGGGCGCTGCGCCGAATCCGGCCGAGAGGTAACACGTGTCGAGGAGGGTGATCCGGATGCCGGCGGCCGTGGCGGCGGCGATCAGCGCGAGCCCCATGGCGTTCGGGTCGTCGTACGGTGTCCCGTCGGGGTTGTGGTGAAGGTAGTGGAACTCCCCCACCGCGGTGTAACCGGCGAGCACCATCTCCTGGTACGTCGCCAACGCCAAGCTGTAGTAGGTGTCGGGGTCGAGCCGTTCCGCTGCGGCGTACATGGTCTCGCGCCAGGTCCAGAACGAGCCGGTCTCGCGCTGGGTGCGGCCACGTAACGCGCGATGGAACGCGTGGCTATGGCAGTTCGCGAAGCCTGGGATCGTCAAGCCGGCAAGGCGAAACGCGCCGTCGGGGACAACCTCGGAAGTGGTGACTCCCGTGATCCGGGAGCCCTCGATCGTGACGATGACGCCGGCCGTCACCTCGCCCGGTCCCAGCCACGCGCGCTCACACCAGTACGCCGTCATGCGACAAGCTCCGTCAGGACGGTCGTCAGCGCGTCGACGCCGGCGAGACAGTCTGCGGTGTCAGCGAACTCCGCCGGGGAGTGCGAGACACCGGTGGGGTTGCGCACAAAGAGCATCGCGGACGGGATGCCCGCCAGCTGCAGAATGCCTGCGTCGTGGCCCGCTCCCGTCGCGATGACGGGCGCGTCGTCCAGCATGGCCGACAGCCGGCTCGCGAGCGTGGCGTCGAAGTGGACGGTCGGCACGACGGACTCAGGGGTCACCGTCACCAACGTGCCGTCGCGGTCGGCTCGCTCGGCCGCCTGTCGCTCGATGGCGTTGACAAGGCGTTGGACCGCCTCGGCGTCGGATCCGCGGGCGTCCAGCCAGGCGCGCACGCGTGACGGGATCGCGTTGGTGATGTTCGGCTCGACGGCCACGCGGGCGAAGGTGGCACGTAGCTCGCTCAGCCTCGCCTGCTTGTTGGCCGCCAGTGCCGTCATGGCATAGGTGAGCATCGGGTCCCGGCGATCCCCCATCGCGGTGGCGCCGGCATGGTTCGGCTCGCCCTCGAACTCGAACCGCCACCGGCCGTGTGCCCAGCTGGCCGAGGCGACACCGATCGGCGCCTCTCGCTGGACGAGGTCGCGGCCCTGTTCGACGTGGAGCTCGACGAACAGCTCCACATCGTCGAGCCAACCGGCGGGACCGAGGTCGGGCTCGACCCCTGCAGCGGACATGGCGTCCAGCAGCGCTACCCCGTCGCGATCGCGCAGTCCTGCGGCCTCGTCGGCGCCGATGCGTCCGGTTGCCAGTCGGGAGCCGAGACACGCGATGCCGAAGCGTGAACCTTCCTCCTCGACGAACATCGCCACACCCACCGGGCGGTTGGGCTCGACACCGGCGTCGCGCATCCGGTCGATCGCGGCGAAGCTCGAGACCACGCCCAGCGGGCCGTCGAACGCCCCACCCTGGTCGACCGAGTCGAGGTGGGAACCGATGAGAATGCCCTTGCCTGCTTGGGCTTTCGCCGGCCGCCACCAGGCCACCGCATTGCCCTGACCGTCATACTCCGGGACGAGGCCGCGGGCCTGGCACTGTTCGGCATACCACGCGGCGCACTCGCGCTCGGCGGACCCGAAAGGAGCGCGCAGGTATCCGCCGGACCGTGCGTCACGGCCGATCGGCTGGAGCTCGCGCCACATCCGTTCGAAGGTCACGTCTGCACTATCTCAGCCGAGGGCGTCGCCGGACGGTGCGGCCCGTCGATCCTGTCTGGCATGGCAGACCCATGGCGTGTGGCATCCTGCCCACGACGAGAGGACGACTGATGGAGTTCCAGGACGTGGTCGAGCGGCGCCGGATGGTGCGCAACTACTCCGACGAGGCCGTGGACCCAGCGGTCCTCGAGCGCATCTTGTCCAACGCGCTGCATGCGCCGAGCGCCGGCTTCAGTCAAGGGTGGGCATTCCTGCTGCTCGACTCGCGCGCCGACGTCGAGCGGTTCTGGCGTTGTACGACGGAGCAGGACGAGCTGCCGGACAACTGGCTCACGGGCATGCACCGGGCACCGGTCGTCGTGGTCCCCCTGTCGTGCAAGCAGGCCTATCTCGACCGGTACGCCGCGCCCGACAAGGGCTGGACCGACAAGGACGAGTCACGCTGGCCGGTGCCCTACTGGGACATCGACACCGGTATGGCGGCGATGTTGATGCTCCAGACCGTGACGGACGAGGGCCTGGGCGCGTGCTTCTTCGGCATACCGCGCGAGCACTGGGACGCGTTCCGTGCTGAGTTCGGGGTGCCCCCGGAGTACACCCCGATCGGAGCCCTCACGATCGGGCACCGCGCCCCGGATCGGAAGTCGCCGTCCCTCAAGCGCGGCCGCAGACCCCTCTCTGACGTCGTTCACCACTCCCATTGGTGACCACAACTGGCGGTTCAAGGAACCACAACTGACGGTTCAAGGAACCACAACTCACGGTTCAAGGAGCCACAACTCACGGCTCAACGGAGGGGGAGGGCGGGGCGCGACCAGCTGCGGGAGGCGGGTTCGACGGCTGCTTCCACCTGGGCCGCCAGGGCGTACAGCACGTGGTCCTGGCCGGGCTTGGCCGCCAGCATCGTCCCCACCGGCAGGCCGGTCCTCGTCCACCCGGTGGGCAGTGAGACCGCGGGCATGCCGGTGACGTTCCAGGCCGCGGTGAACGGTGAGAACGCCTTCTGGTTCTCGAAGTCCTGCGCGGGATCGTCGTCATCGCGCAGCGCCCCGACCAACGCCGGCGGCTGCGCCAGCGTCGGGGTCAGCACCATGTCGTACGGCGCCAGCAGGCCGAGCACTCCGGCTGCAGCCTGGCGCATCCGGACCAGCGCGTCGTAGAACTCCACCGCCCCGACCCGCGCACCCCGATCGCGCAGCCACCGGGTCAACGGGCGCACCTGCTTCTCTCCCTCGGGCGACAACGGCCAGGACGCCGTCATCACGGACCACACCGTCTCGAACACGGGCACGATGTCGTGCCGGAACGGCTGCGGCACCTCCACGAGCTCATGCCCGAGCGCCGAAAGCCGCTCCGACATCGCGTCGTAGGCCGCCAGCACCTCGGCGTCGACCGGCACGTCAGCGATCATGGGTGTGTTGAAGCGAGCCACCAGCAGCCGGCCGGGCTCACGGTCACACCAGTCGAGGTGGCTGGCCCCATCCGGTGCACCCGCGGCCCAGACCGAGTCGGTGACCGCGGGTCCTACCATCACGTCCAGGAACGCAGCACTGTCACGGACTGTCGAGGCGAGCGGACCCGACGTGGACAGCCCCGTGACGTCCCCGTAGACCGGAGCGGCGCTGATGCGGCCGCGGCTCGGCTTGAAACCCACCAGTCCGGTCACGCTCGCCGGGATGCGGATCGAACCGCCGCCGTCCGACGCGTGCGCCACCGGCAGCAATCCCGTCGCGACCGCCGCGGCAGCACCGCCTGACGAGCCGCCGGCACTCCGGGTCAGGTCGTAGGGGGTCCGGGCCGGGGGTGCCACGTCGGGTTCGGTGTAGCAGGGCGCACCGAACTCCGGGGTGTTCGTCTTGCCGAGGCTGACCATCCCGGCGGCTTCGATCCGGCGTACGACCTCGTCGGAGAAGTCCGGGACATGACCGCGCATCGCCGCTGAGCCGAACGTCGTCTCGACCCCGCGGGTCGATGCGAGGTCCTTGATGCCGGTCGGTACGCCGTCCAACCGCGACAAGGTGAGCCCCTGCTCCCAGCGACGGCCGGCCTCGGCGGCCTGTTCACGGGCCCGGTCGGGCGTCAGCCGGACGAAGGCTCCGACGGTGGCGTCGAGCTCCTCGATGCGGCCCAGGTAGTGCTCGACGGCGTCGATAGGCCTGGCCGCCCCCTGCCGGAACGCCTGCGCCCAACCGAGTGCTGTCGAGGGAACCTGTGCGCTGTCTCTCGCCATGACGCCACGCTAGACGCCGGCACTCGGCCGCTGCACACGCCCTCTGCTCCTCGACGCCCTGGCGCGTGGGTCAGCGCTCCATCGGGATCGGGACGCCGCGCTCGCGCGCCACCTCGTGCGCACGGTCGTAGCCTGCGTCGACGTGGCGGATGACGCCCATTCCCGGGTCGTTGGTCAGAACCCGCTCGGCCTTCTGGGCGGCGAGGTCGGTGCCGTCCACGACGACGACCTGACCGGCATGGATCGACCGTCCGATCCCGACTCCGCCGCCATGATGGATCGACACCCAGGTCGCACCCGAGGCGACGTTGACCATCGCGTTGAGCAGCGGCCAGTCGGCGATCGCATCGGACCCGTCCAACATCGACTCCGTCTCGCGGTACGGCGAGGCGACCGACCCGCAGTCGAGGTGGTCACGGCCGATGGCCAAGGGTGCCGACAGCTCGCCCGATGCCACCATGTCGTTGAACCGCAACCCGGCCCGGTGCCGTTCGCCGTACCCGAGCCAGCAGATCCGGGCCGGCAGACCCTGGAAGTGCACGCGGTCCTGTGCCTTCTTGATCCAGCGGTGCAGCTTCTCGTCGTCCGGGAAGAGCTCCAGCACGGCCCGGTCGGTTGCCGCGATGTCCTTGGGGTCCCCGGACAACGCCGCCCACCGGAACGGGCCCTTGCCCTCGCAGAAGAGCGGCCGGATGTAGGCCGGGACGAAACCCGGGTAGTCGAACGCGCGGTCGAACCCACCCAGCTTCGCCTCGG